>JAVRPF010000577.1:0-10011 GCA_032162385.1 Mycobacterium sp. | reverse complement strand
GCAGAAAAACTACGCCGAAGGCACTCCCGGGAGCGACCTGCTTGAGTACGTACACCAGACCCGACTCCGCCACGATCAGCGACACGGCGACCAGGAGCCCGAGCGCTCGCGGCGGCGGAGCAGTCGGGCTAAGCAGCAACGACACCACGTCGCGCAAGGGCGTGGACCCTGTATGCGTACCGGACATACCCCGTGCGGAGGTCTCCCAGGGCATGGACAACCAGCCGGCAGGCTCTGACCGCTGCTTCGTCGTCACAGTCATGACGCAAGCTCACTCGAACGCACCGTGGACTCCCTCGACGGACTCATATCTGGAATCATTCCAGAAAAGCGTCGGCCGCGCACCCATGCGGCCATCGGTGGTAACGACACTTCGCCGTCGGCACGCTCGTGGTCGCCGTAGCGCTCGCGGCTTCCATGGATGCAGTGCTCCATTGAGACCGTGGCGATCGGGGGTGGACGCGAAGGCGGTGTAGGGGATTTCGGCGACCTCGGCACCGTTCCACGTCACTACCCGCGCGCGAGCTGCTCCAACAGCGGCCGCGTGCGGTAGGCGACGACCTCGTGCATCGCCACCGACATCGTGGTGCGTTCCACCCCTGGCACCGCGAGAACCAGGCCTGCGACGCGATACAGATCGTCGGCGTCGGTCGCGACCACACCAATCAACAGATCGGCGGCACCCGAGAGCCCGGTGACCTGGGTCACCTGGGCGACGGTCTGCAACTGTGCGATGACCGCATCCAAGCGATGTTGATCGACCACCGCGGTGATGAAGGCCTGCAGGGGATACCCGAGGTCGCGCGGCGACACACAGCGGTCAATCGGCGCCAGTACCTTCTCCTGATCCCACCGGGCCAGCCGCGCCTGCACGGTGTTCCGCGCCAGGTTGAGCATGGCCGCAAGCTGCACCCCGGTGGCTCGCGGCGTGTCACACATCGCCAGGAGCAGCCGAGCGTCGGTGCGATCGAGTTTCGTCACGACGCTCAGTATTGCACGTCCCAATCAGACCAAAATGGGCAATATGCTCAATAGAAGTCGGGTTGCTTGCTCAATGTGCAACCCGGTGGTTCGCTTTACGTATCAGGCAGCCCATACGGCGAGCACGCAGAGGTGGTGAGTCGCATGACAGATCTCGACATTCGCAGGCCCGACCCGCAGCCCTACGACCTTGACGATCGCTACCGGTCGGGATCCGGTCCGGTGGTCCTCAGCGGTGTGCAGGCAATCGCGCGTGCGCTCGTCGAACAGCACGAGCGTGACGCGCGCGCGGGCCGACGAGTCGCCACGTTCGTCTCGGGGTATCAGGGCAGCCCACTGGGTGGTGTCGACAGGATGCTGGCCGGCATGCCCGAGATTCTCGAGGCACACGACATCACCTTCGTTCCGGGACTCAATGAGGAATTGGCGGCTACCTCGGTATGGGGCAGTCAAGCCGATCTGCCGATGGGCACGCCCACGCACGATGGGGTGGTGGGTGTCTGGTACGGCAAGGGGCCCGGCCTGGATCGGGCGACGGACGCCATTCGGCACGCCAACATGTACGGCGTCAATCCGCGCGGCGGAGTACTGCTCCTGGTCGGCGACGACCCCGCCGCCAAATCCTCCACGGTGCCCGCAGTCAGTGAGCGGTCATTGGCCGCCCTCGGAGTTCCGGTGCTGTTTCCGCGCAATGCGCGTGAGATCGTCACGATGGCCATGCACGGTGTGGCGTTGTCGCGGGCGTCGGGATGTGTCGTGGCGCTGAAGATCGTCGCCGATGTGGCCGACGGTGCCTGGTCGGTTAATGGCAGTGTCGCCGACATCGACATCGTGGTTCCCCAGGTGCATTGGAACGGAAGGCCTTTCGTCTACCGCCGGCGCCCGATGGCCGCTCCCGCCGAGAGTCTGGACGCCGAGGCCGACCTCTACGGTCCCCGCTGGGAGATCGTGCGCGCCTACGGTGCCGCCAACGAACTCGACGTGATCGAGATCGATCCACCGCACGCGACGATGGGCATCGCCGCGACGGGAACGACGTTCGACTCGGTGCGGCAAGCGCTGGCCGATCTGGGCGCCGACGACATGGCGCTCTACCGCGCGGGTATCAAGCTGTTGCGCATCGGCATGCCAACGCCCCTGGGACCCGACGCGGTTGCGTCGTTCGCCGAGGGCCTCGAGGAGATCCTCGTCGTCGAGGACAAGACCGCGTTCATCGAGACGCAGGTGCGCGAAATCCTCTACGGCCGAACCGGTGCGCCGAGGATCGTCGGCAAGAAGGACGCCACCGGGAAATTGCTGGTCCCTGCCAGCGGCGAACTCACCGCCGGACGTCTGCTGGCGCCGCTGCGCCGCGTGCTCAGCAGTCGACTGGAGCTCAAGAAGCCGCCACCACCGGCGTTGACGCTGGAAGTGCTTCCCGCGCAACGCGCCGCGTACTTCTGCAGCGGCTGCCCGCACAACCGCTCGACCGCAGTCCCCGAAGGATCCCTGGCGGGCGGCGGGATCGGGTGCCACACCATGGTGACGATGTCCAACCGGCAGGACAGTGCCGTCACGGGACTCACTCAGATGGGCGGGGAGGGCAGCCAGTGGATCGGGCAGGCCCCGTTCACCGATGTCCCCCATCTGTTCCAGAACATCGGCGACGGAACCTTCTTCCACTCCGGCCAGCTCGCGGTGCAGGCCTGCGTCGCCGCCGGCGTGAACATCACCTACAAGCTGCTCTACAACGAGGTGGTGGCGATGACCGGCGCCCAGACCGCCGAGGGCGCACTCGACATCGCGAAGCTGACCCACAAACTGACCACTGAAGGTGTCAAACAGATCATCATCTGCGCCGACGAACCCCATCGGCACGACAAACGCGCACTCGCAAAGGGTACCGTCCTCTGGCACCGGGACCGCCTCGACGACGCCCAGAAGAGACTGCGCGACGTCAAGGGCGTGACCGTCCTGATCTACGACCAGCACTGCGCCGCCGACGCGCGCAGGCAACGGAAACGCGGCACCCTGCCCACCCGCAACACCCGGGTGCTCATCAACGAGGCGGTCTGTGAAGGCTGTGGAGACTGCGGCGTCAAGTCCAACTGCCTGTCGGTCCAACCGGTGGACACCGAGTTCGGCCGCAAGACCCGAATCGACCAAACCTCGTGCAACACCGATTACAGCTGCCTGGACGGCGACTGCCCATCCTTCGTCACCGTCGAGATTCAATCCGCCAAGATGCCGCGCACACCGCGCGCACCTCAGCCTCCCGTCCTGCCCGACCGTGCCCTGGAGCCGGTTACGTCCACGCAGAACCTCTTCTTCGCCGGAATCGGCGGGACCGGAATCGTCACGGTGAACCAGGTTCTCGCCACCGCTGCGCTGCGTGCCGGCTACGACGTGGAGAGCCTGGATCAGATAGGACTGAGCCAGAAGGCCGGCCCCGTGGTCTCGCACCTGCGATTCGCCGCCGCCAAGCTCGATCCCTCCAACCGGCTCACCCCTGGCAGCGCCGACTGCATCCTGGCGTTCGATCTGCTCACCGCCGCTGACACCAAGAATCTCGAATACGGCGACCCGGACAAGACGATCGCCATCGTGTCGACCAGCAAGACCCCGACCGGTGACATGGTGTACGACAAGGCGATCACGTATCCCGATACGCCCTACCTGCTCAACCGCCTGGGCCAGGCATCGCACGCCGTGCATTCCTTCGATGCCTTGGCCGCCGCCCACGCGCTGTTCGGCAACACTGCCGCGGCCAACCTGATGCTCGTCGGCGCTGCCTATCAGGCTGGGGCGCTGAGGCTTCCGGCAGAATCGATCGAGGAAGCCATTGGGGTCAACGGCGTCGCCGTCGACGCCAACATCGCGGCCTTCCGCTGGGGACGTCTCGCCATCGCCGACCCCGTGCGCTTCAACACCGCTGCCTCACCCACATCCGACCGGCGGCCGCCCCCGCCGCCGCCGTCGTACGTCCTCGCCGGCACCACCTTCACCGGACAGGTCGGTGACCTCATCTCGCTCCGGGCAGCGGACCTCGTCCAGTTTCAAAGCGAGAAGGTTGCCCATCGATACGCCACACTGCTGCAGGCAATCTGGACTGCCGAACGCGCTGTTGGTGATCGCACCGACTTCAGCGAAGCGGCCGCGAAGGGGCTGTACAAGTTCACCGCCTACAAGGACGAGTACGAAGTGGCCCGCCTCCTCACCGACCCGGAATTCATCGAGTACGTGCAGTCGGAGATCCCGGCGGGTGGGAACCTGACCTACAAACTCCACCCGCCCGTACTGCGAGCAGTCGGACGGAAGAAGAAGATTGGCCTCGGCCCACGGAGCCACGTCGCATTGCGCATCCTCGCCAAGGGCAAACGACTGCGCGGCACCAAATTCGACCCGTTTGGCTACGCGCACGTGCGCAGGGTCGAGCGCGGGCTGCTGGCGGAGTACGAGAGCATCGTGTCCCGGCTGGCTATCGAGCTGGACACCGCCAACTATGACCGGGCCGTGACGATCGCCTCCCTTACCGACATCGTCCGTGGCTACGAAGACATCAAACTCGCCAGCGTGGACGCCTACCGCGCGCGGCTACGCGATTTGGGGATTGCGCCTTCGCTGTAAGGGCTGCCCGAAGAATGCGCGGACGCTCCGGACATGGCCTCAGGCCTCAACCGGTTCAGCACTGCGTGGCTGGATCAGCGCGGTGTCCAAGCAGCGAGCGCGCGGCTCGCGGCGCTGATCACGACATCGCTAGGGGCGTATGTCAATCGGATGTGATCGACGTACTCCGGGCCGAATGCTTCGCCGGGAACCACCGCGATCCCGGCAACATCGAGGAGGGATTCGGCAACCTGAGTTCCGCTGAAACCGGTCGCCGAGACGTCTGCCCACACGTACAGCGCACCTTCCGGTACGGACAGCTGGAATCCTGGAACCGTGTCCAACGCGGAGCACAGCTCGTCGCGTCGTCGCGCGTATTCGTGGACCATCGCGCTGATCTCGTCTTGGACTCCGCTGTCGCTCAGCGCGACGACCGACGCGCGCTGGATGAACGCGGGCGCGCAACCCACACTATTCTGGATGAACCCGTCGAGTGCCTCTTGGGCCGACTCCGGCGCTGCGATGTAGCCGATGCGCCAACCGGGCATCGCGTGCGACTTCGAAAGACCACCGATGGTGAACGTGCGGTCGGCGAGTTCTGGGTGCGAAGCAGGTGCGCGATGCTCGATCCCATCGAATCGGATTTGCGCGTAGATCTCGTCCGAGACGACCCAGCAACTACTCCTTCGGCATGCCTCAGCGACGGCTGCGATCTCCCCCTCGTCCAGTACGCGTCCAGTCGGGTTGCCCGGCGTGTTCAGCACAATGGCCCGGGTTCTGTCGCTCATCGCTGCGAGAAGCTCGGTGCTGTCGAAGCGGTACCCCGTGGCGGCGTCGGGCAGGACGCGGCGCACGGTCGCGGACAGCAACGTGATCATCGGTTCGTAGCTGACCCAGTGCGGTCCGACCACCACCACCTCGTCACCTGGCTCCAGGATCGCCGCCAGGCTCGCGTAGACGCCGTACTTCGCCGACGGCACCACGTAGACCCGGGAGCTGGGCACGTCGACACCGTGGTCCCGCGTGAGTGCCTCCGCGGCCGCCTCACGCGCTTCGGGCAGCCCGGCGCTCGGCGTGTAACGGGTGTACCCGTCCCGGAGCGCCTGCTCGGCTGCTTCGACGATCCGCGCAGGCGTAGCGAAACTCGGTTCGCCGGTTGCGAGGTCGAGGACGGTCTTGCCGGCGGCACACGAGGCGGCCACGCGGCGCGCGATTTCGTAGGTCGCCGACTTCGGCACCGGACGTGCGGTCGGCGGTGCTTGCAGGGTTGTCATGCCACTTCTCCTTGACGTTTCTTGCGCAATCGGACGGTGTTCTGGATCGAGCCGATCTGTGCGATCGAGCATTCGACAACGTCGCCGTTTTGGAGGAAGTCGACCGACGAATCGCCGGCTGCCGTGCCCGCGGGACTGCCTGTGAGCACAACGTCCCCGGCTCCCAGTGGCGCGGCACGCTCGATCGCGGCGATCAACTCCGCTGCCGAGTGCACCATTTCGTCCAGCAAGGCGTGCTGTCGCAGCACGCCGTTGACGGATGACCTCATCTCCAGTTGTCCGAGCTCGGGCAATTCGTCGGCGGTCGTGATGTACGGACCGATCGGGCACGACCGTGGCGCCGACTTCGCACACGTGACGGTCGGGTCCGCCTTCTGCAGCGCGCGCAGGGTCAGATCGTTCGCGACCGCATAGCCGAAGACGGATGAAGGGTTACCCATGGATGCGGACGGTCGACAATCCACCACGACGGCGAGCTCGACTTCGTAATCGCAGTGCTGGTCGGGCGTCGAGGTGATCATGAGGGTATCGCCGCTCGCTGCCAGCGTGCTCGGTGATCGTTCGAACAGATGGGGGATCGCCGACGCGGACATCCCGACCTCGGCCGCGTGGGCAGCGAAGTTCGCGCCCGCTCCCACGATCCGCTGGTTGGGCGTGATCGGGCAGTGCAACGCGTCCGCGTGCACCAACTCGTCCGCCGGCTGTGGGTAGCCCCACGATTCCCAGAGCCGCGCTATCGCGATGGCCGTGCCCGTGTCCGTTGGGTCGACGCCTAGACACGGCATCGGCAGCCACTGCTCAGAATCCGTCGAGACGGCGAACCCGATCCAACTGCCGCTCGAGATGCGGCCGAGCCTCACTGCGAGGCCCCAGCCCGCGCCCACGCCTCACAGATTTCCGCGGCCGTCGCATGATCGCAGCGGTATGCCGTGAGTACGTGCATCGCGGCCTCGTGCAGCGACCGGTCGTCGCTGGCGACAGCATCGCGGACCACCGTGACGTAATAGTCGCGCGAGACGGCATCCCTGATTGTCGAGTCGACACACCCTTCGGTCGTGCAGCCGGTCACGACGATCGACTCGATACCGTTGCTACGCAGCAGCATGTCGAGGTCTGTGCCGGCGAAACCGCTCGAGCGCCGCTTGTCGACGACGGCATCGCCGTCGCGGTAGCCCAGACCTTCCAGGAACTCGTGTCCCCAACTGCCCGGTGTGGCGAAGTCGAACTCCGGCTGTTCGGATCGTCCGTACGTGTTCTTCATCCTCAGTTCGAAGCGCAACTGCGCCGGGGACTGGAACAGTTCGGTCTGCGAACTCGTGACTCGAACCCAGATGATCAGCACTCTGGCCGCACGCGCCGCGTCGACGAGCGACGCGATGGTCGGAACGATCGGCGGATATGCGCTGATGTCGGCTCCGGCAGCAGCAAAGGCGCCGTCAGAGTGGCACAAGTCGTTCTGCATGTCGATGACGACCAGCGCGGTCGAGCCCGGCTCGACCAGTTCGTCCAAGGTCTCACGCACCTGCGCGCGACGGATGGTCAGCATTCTGTCTCCTAAGTGATCTGGGTGTCGCTAAACACCGAGTCGATGCTCTTGAGAGCCGATAGGGAGCGTTCGGGATTGCTGTGGATGACCGCAGTGACGACGGCATTGATCAGCGCCACGGTCGCGGTCAGCGAATTGCTGAGCTCGGTCGAGTCGGTTGGCACTCGCAGCACCTGTTGAGACGCCCGGGCGACGCCTGATTCTGAGCTGTCAGTGATGGCAGCTGTTTGGATGTCGACGGCCGCGGCGCGGATGAGGAGTCGCTCGCTCGATGCGATGTACCGCCAGAACGAGATGCCGATGACTAGATCGTCGGTTCCCAGGTCGGCGATGTGTATGGCCGTTTCGATCTCGGTGTTGGGTGCGATCGCGTCGACCCCTGCGAGGCGGAGCAGGTGAGCAGCGAGAGATGCTGCGTGCGAAGAGAGTCCAGATGCCACGATCACCGTGCGGCGTGCGGCTGTGATGGTCTCGGCCAGCTCGGCGATCTTCGCCGCACTGTTCCACTCCGCGGCAAGCGCGATGTTGGCGCTGTCGCGGCTGAAGACACCGGGCACGACCTCTTCTTCGGTCTGCCCCGCGGCCAAGGTTCTGGATATCTTCTCAGCGGCAGTGCGGAACCGCGTGTAGTCGTCACGCAGTTGGGCTTTGAGCCCGGCGAAGCCGTCGTAGTCGAGTTCGTTGCAGAGCCGAACGACAGTTGCGCCGTCGACGCCGGCTTCTTGCGCAAGGGACTCAACGGTACGCAACATCAGGGCAGCAGGGTCGGTGAGCATGATCTGGGCAAGCACGTGTCTCTTCGGCGTCAGGAACGGCATCCGATCGCGTAGGCGAGCCTCGAGGTCGGCCGTCGCGGAGCTTTCGGCCGGAACAGGGGACTGCTTGGTCTTTGCCCTCGAATCCCCATTCTTCGGCGCTGCACCGGTGGCCGGTTGACCCGCGGTCTTCGCTTTCGTCCGTGTGGGCGACCCTTTTTGGGGTTCGGGTTTGTCCGTCGAACGTGCAACCCTCGCCATCAGGACTCCTCTACGGAACGGACGTGTCCAGCTACATTCGGATACTCGAGCGGAGCAACGCTCCCCGCTGCGCCGGGCCACGGGGCTGGGTAGTCGACGACGTCGAATGCCGCGTGCGCGCCCAACGCTGCCCTTTTGCTGGATGCTTGCGCAAGCTGACGAGGGCCAACGCTAGCCGAGTTCCTCAGCCGTTGCAATACGCGCTGCACGATCTTCCATAGTGTGCAACATTCTATGCATGAACCTCAGTTCGACCGGCCGTGAGGATCGTACGAACGCCCGAGCGGTGCAACGTTCGATGCAGACGGACCGATTAGTGCACCAAAAGCGGCAACTCTTTGCGACCGAGGTTTCCCTTATGCAGCAAGAGATTTGGCCGTCTCAGGCTGCGAACTGCTCTACTCTTGGGTTGGCAACCGATCAGCCCGAGGCTCCAACTCCACGTATTCTTTCCAGCGTCATCCGCACAACGACCTGCGATAGCCCGCTGTGCCGTGTGTCCTGGAGACCGGACCTACTGGCGAGAGGCTAGAGACAGATGGCCAATACAGTTCCCACATCATCGAGTGCATCAGGCGACGGACCGAAGCTTGAACGGGGGATTCTGACAGCCAGGAACTGCCTGGCGCTGTCTGCCGCTGCGATGGCGCCTGTGCTCGCGGTCGTGCTGAACGCGCCGGCGGCCGGGGTCGACGCGGGATCGGCCCTGCCCGTCGCATTCCTGCTGGCGTTCGTTGCCGCGTTGTTCGTGGCCAATACCGTTATCGAGTTCGCGAAGAAGCTTCCGTCTTCGGGCTCCTTCTACACGTTCTGCACCAAATCGATCGGCAGCGTCGCAGGGTTCTTCACCGGGTGGATCTACGCTGCGGCGTTCGTCGTGTTGATGATCGGGCTTTTCACCGCAAACGGTGCCTTCATGCAAACCTACCTGCAGTCGACCTTCGGTTGGGACGTCCCGTGGTGGCTCCTCGGGATCATCCTGATAGGACTGGCGATGATCCTGTCGGTGCGGAGCATCAGGACATCGGTACGGTTGGACCTCATCCTGCTGGGAGCGGAGATGTTCGTCTTCGCCTTGCTGGCGCTGATCTCCATCATCCGTGCGGGTAGCGGCAACAGCCTCTCGTACTTCGACCCAACCTCCGGCCCGAATGGTCTTTCCGGCGTCGGCCTTGGTGTCGTCTTCGGGCTCTTGTCTTTCATCGGCTTCGAGGCCGCAGCAACATTGGGTGAGGAGACCGCCAACCCCAAACGCAATGTGCCGCTGGCCATCCGAGGCGCGCTCATCGGAGTCGGCGTGTTCTTCGTCTTTGTACTGTACGGTCTGGCGGCCGGCTTCCATCTGAACACCGACGAGGGAATGCAGAACTTCCTCGCCAGCCCTGCCCAGTTCACATCCCTGGCCCAGCAGAACGCTCCGTGGCTCAAGCAGCCTGTTGAGTTTGCCGCGGTTGCCGGATTGTTCTCCGCCATGCTCGCAGTGCTCAACACGACGGTTCGGGTCATGTACGCGATGGCCGGCGAGCGGATACTCCCGCCGGTGCTCTCGCGAATCCATCCCAAGTTCCGTTCGCCCTTCATCTCGATCTACGTACTGGTCGGCTTCTCG
>JAVRPF010000576.1:0-2539 GCA_032162385.1 Mycobacterium sp. | reverse complement strand
GGAAGTTGTCCAAGGGCATGCAGGATCGGATCGAACGCAGCCTTGCCGGCGAGAAGCTGCCCGGCTACTACCCGCTCGGCGAGTCGCCCGTCCCGATCTGGTAGGCCCGGCGGCCAACCGCCCGGTTGGTCCATGCTGTGATGTAGGTAACTTGATCTCGGACGCACGACAGTTCCCCTACCGAAAGCAGGTCGCGATGAAGACAAAGGGCGCTCTCATCTGGGAGTTCAACCAGCCGTGGTCCGTCGAGGAGATCGAGATCGGCGATCCGGTCAAGGACGAGCTCAAGATCCAGATGGAAGCCTCGGGAATGTGCCACTCCGACCACCATCTGGTAACCGGCGGCATCCCGATGGCGGGCTTCCCGGTGCTCGGCGGCCATGAGGGCGCAGGCATCGTCACCGAGGTCGGCCCCGGCGTCGAGGGCCTCGAGCCCGGCGATCACGTCGTGTTGTCGTTCATCCCGTCCTGCGGCGTGTGCCCTTCGTGTCAGGCCGGCCTGCGCAACCTGTGCGATCTCGGTGCACTTCTGCTCAGCGGCACGGCGGTCGCCGACGGCACCCACCGTGTTCACGCCAACGGTCAGCCCGTCTTCCCGATGACGCTGCTTGGCACGTTCAGCCCCTACATGGTGGTGCACAAGAGCTCGGTGGTGAAGATCGACCCGTCGATCCCATTCGAGGTGGCCTGCCTGGTGGGCTGCGGTGTGACGACGGGCTACGGCTCGGCCGTACGAACCGCCGACATCCGCCCCGGCGACGACGTCGCGGTGATCGGCGTCGGCGGCGTCGGCATGTCGGCGCTGCAGGGTGCGGTCAGCGCGGGCGCCAGGAACATCTTCGTCATCGAGCCGGTGGAGTGGAAGCGCGAGGCCGCACTGAAGTTCGGGGCCACGCACACCTATCCGGACATCGAGACCGCTTTCGGCGGCGTCGCCGAGGCAACGCAGGGACTCATGGCCAAGAAGGTCATCGTGACCGTAGGTGAACTGGACGGCAAGAATGTCGACAACTATGTCAACCTGACGTCCAAGGGCGGCACAACGGTGTTGACGGCCATCGGCAGCATGATGGACACCGAGGTGACGTTGAACCTGGCGATGCTCACCCTGATGCAGAAGAACCTGCAGGGCACCATCTTCGGCGGCGGCAACCCGCATTACGACATTCCCCAGCTGCTGTCGATGTACAAGGCGGGCAAGCTCAATCTCGACGACATGGTCACCCGGCAGTACAAGCTGGAGCAGATCAACGACGGATACACGGACATGTTGGAGGGTCGCAACATTCGCGGCATCATCCGCTACACCGATGCCGACAGGTAGGGAGATGGCCGTGTCACAAGAAACAGTCGAGAAGTCGCCGGTAGTCACCGCATCGGAGGCCTCGTGGCGGTGCGTGCAGGCCGGAGACAAGGACGGCTGGCTGGCCTTGATGACCGACGACGTCCTCATCGAGGATCCGATCGGCGAGTCTGTCACCAACCCGGACGGCAACGGCGTGCGAGGCAAGCAGGCGGTCGCCGCGTTCTTCGACGCGAACATCGGCCCCAACCAGCTGAGGGTCACCCGCGAAGAGACGTTCCCGTCGAGTTCTCCGACGGAAATCGCCTACATCCTCACGCTGCGGACGCTGTTCCCGAATGGCTTCACCGCCACGGTGCGCGGCGTATTCACCTACCGCGTCGACGACGCAGGCCTGATCACCAATCTGCGCGGCTTCTGGAACCTGGACGACATGCAGTTCGCCCAGGAGGCTCAGAGCTGACCGCTCGCGCGCTGGCCGGCCGCGACACCGCCGCCGTGTCGGAGGCCGTCGAACGGATCGGCGGGAGCGCCACCGGATTCGCGGGATCACCCGCCGACCCGGCCACCGCCGACGCGCTGATCGCGTCCTGCGTCGCCGAATTCGGCGGGATCGACATTCTGGTGAACTGCGCGGGCACGGGAGCCCTTGGCGCAGAGTCGATCCTCAACGTGACGAGCGAGCTGTTCCACGAACTGCTGGACGCACATCTGCTGACGGCCTTCGAGACGCGCGGGGCGGGGGCGCGATCGTCAACACCAGTTCATTCGCCTTCCTCGGCGACTACGGCGGCACCGGGTACCCCGCGAGCAAGGGTGGGGTCAACGGGCTGACGCTCGCCATCGCCGCGGAGCTGCGCGAGCACGGCGTGCGGGCGAACGTGGTGTGTCCCGGCGCGAAGACGCGACTGTCCATCGGCTCGGACTACGAGGAGCACATCTGTGAGCGACCTGGCCAAGGACGTCACCGGTCAGACCTTCATCGCCGCAGGAGGTTTCGTCGGTCGCTTCGACCGTGCGACGCCGAGCATCGTCGCCTACCGCGATCAACACGACTCGCCGCCGGGGTCGATCGACGAGCTCGACGGGTTCATCCACAGGGGTTGACGCGTGCGGCTTCCTGACGTGTCGGCGCCCTCTGCAATACTCGAATGTATGTGTCGCTCCACGTGTTTTAGTTGGCGCTTTTGTGCTGGTCAGGGCTGATTTCGGTTGCGGGGCAATGCTCTCGGCGTT
>JAVRPF010000575.1:0-9527 GCA_032162385.1 Mycobacterium sp. | reverse complement strand
GCGGCGAAGAGAAACAGCGCGATGAGAATCGCCAGCGCCAGACCGATGACGTTGTCGTTGCTCACAGCCGCTCGACCAACTTCTGCACCAGGCCGAGGAGGGCGAAGATCGCCACCGTCAGCACGATGAACACCACTACGGACATCTCGTCTCCGTTCACTGAAACCTGCGGGCGCTCGGGTGTCGTTCGAGACGGCCTCTGCCGGGCCCTCCGCGTCAAGCACCAGACCCGAAGCTAGCCCCGCCTGGGCAGACGTCGTCGTCCATTGACGTTTTCTTTACGCCGCCGCGCGAGTCCTTTACGGTCTTCGTCCGGCGAGGCCATCGGGTACCCCGGCCGTCCCGTCAAGATCGCATCAATGGCCGCCGGTTCGGCGTAGCGATCGCGTAATCATCGGGTGGTTGTCGGGTGATAGCTCATACGGTTGCCCAACGACAACTCGAGGGCAAGGGAGCTGGCTCAACAACGGTCCGTCACACTGGGTGAGGCAGCATGGCTGCAGGTCGCCGCGGTCATCGCCATCGTGGTGATCTTGCATGTGCCGCTTGGCAATTACCTGGCCAGGGTGTACACCGCCACCACCAGTTGGCGCATGGAGGAGGCCGTCTACCGGGCGGTTGGTGTCGAGCCGGACCACCACCAACTCTGGACGAAGTATCATAGTTCGCTGCTGGCATTTTCACTGGTGAGCGTCTTGCTTCTCTACGCGTTATTACTCGTACAAGTACATTTGCCGGAACCGTGGGGCCATGAGGGAATGACACCTGCATTAGCGTTCAATACGGCTATTTCCTTTACGACCAATACCAGCTGGCAGAATTATCCCGGTGAATCCACTCTCGGGCATGTCGGGTTGGCCGCCGGCCTTGGCGTGCAGGCGTTCGCAAGTTGCGCCGTCGGGATGTGCGTCGCCGTTGCCTTGATTCGTGGGTTGGCGCGAGGGCAGAGAGGCGACCTCGGCAATTTCTGGGTGGACCGCACAACATCCCCGGGGCGTCTGGGCTCTGCCTGC
Source organism: Mycobacterium sp. (assembly GCA_032162385.1). GTDB lineage: Bacteria > Actinomycetota > Actinomycetes > Mycobacteriales > Mycobacteriaceae > Mycobacterium. The sequence continues at coordinate 8,514 of JAVRPF010000575.1, read as the reverse complement.
GGAGGCCGTCGCACGACTTCACGTCGGCTTGGATCCGCGCCCGGTCGTGGAACCGCTGGATCCGCGTCTGGACGTGACCATTGCGTTGCGCCGGTGCGCGGTGTACCGAAAGGCACTGCGGGGAGCCGCAATCAGCTATCCGGCCGGCATCTTGTGGATGGGCCCGGTGGCCAGCTGGGTGAAGCGGCACGGTGTCAGTGTCGACGTGGCGACCGTCGAGGAACTGGATCTCGCGGTCGCGGAGGGAATTTCGCCGCCACGGATGGTCATGCACTGCGCCGACGCGACCGCACGTCCGATTCGCCTCGCCGTCAACGCCGGAGTCGGTCGTTTCGTCGTGCACTCAGGCCAACCGATCGTGCTGCTGGCCAGTAGCGCTCAACGTCCTCAGCGGGTGCTCGTCGACGTGACGACTCAATCCGCAGACGTACTGGCAGCGGAGGTCATGTCGCGTCAACGACTGGACCTCATCGGGCTGCATTGTCGGCTTGGCGACGCCGATCGTGCAACGGCCTTGGACAGCGTGCGAGAAATGGTCGCTCAGATGTCGTGGATTCGCTGGAAGCACGGCGTCATCCTCACCCGGGTGAGCCTTGCCGATTTCCCCGCCACCGAACGTGGCGACCGCAGCCACCTGCGCGACCTCTCGGAGGACTTGGACGAAGCGATCGACGACGCTTGCGCACAGTACCGGTATCCGCGACCTGCGCTCGTCCTGGCGATGACGCGATCCGCACTCAGCCCAGCCACGTAGAGGCAACCGTCGCGAAGCGCGGAGGCTGATCGGCGGACCACGACGTGGGCGTCGGCCGGGTCATTTGCGCAACGAATCTGAATCAATCGAATGCCCGCTACCGGCGCGCTCTCTGCGGTTACCATCACGTTGGGCGAGCGGGGTGGTGAACGATATGAGCTCTCCGCGCACGCTGGACGCGCGGGCTTCTGTGGCGTGGCTGCGACGGTTTGCCCGCACGACACCTGGTGTCGTCGCCGTGATCGCGGTCGCGGTCACGGCGGGCTGCGTGATCGCAGGGTTGGTGTGTGGGGCGCAGCTCGACGGGCGGATCGCCGAGCACAACGCCGTTCTGGACCATTCCGAGCCGCTCGCCTACGCGGCGCAGAACCTGTACGCCGCGCTGTCGGCCGCCGACGCCGCCGCAGCATCGGCGTTCCTCTCCGGCGGGATCGAAACCGCCCCGATCCGAGCCCGCTATCAGCAAGCCCTTGCCGACACGACATCGGCACTGGCGGATGTGACCGCGGGGGCCACCGATCCGAACACCCGCACTGCGGCGGCTGAGATATCGGCCCAACTGGTCGCGTACACGGGGCTGGTCGAGTCGGCGCGCGCGAACAACCGGCAGGGGTTTCCGATCGGGTCCGCATACCTGCGGGAGGCGTCGTCCTTGATGCAGTCGACGCTGCTTCCCGGCGCCGAGCGGATCTACACCGGCAACCTCGCGGCGGTCGACGAAGACCAGCGCGCCGTCGAGTCACTGCCGACGGCAGGTCTCGTGCTGCTGGGGCTCGTGCTGGTGGCGATCGGCGTCGGCTCGGTGATGCTGAGTCGCCGCACGAACCGGCAGTTCAACCTCGGGCTCGTCGTCGCCTCGGGCGCGGTGTTGCTGGTGGGGGTCTGGATCGTCGTGGCCATCCGCCTGGCGGCGGGCGCCATCGAGCAGAGCCGAACCGAGGGCACCGCGATGTTCGGGCACCTCGCGAAGGCTCGCATCCTCGCCCAGCAGGCCAGGACCGACGAGACCCTGCAGTTGATCGCGCGCGGCGACATCACGGCCGGCGAAAAGTCGTTCAACGGCCGCATCGACGATCTGGGCGCGCTGCTCGGCACGGAGCCGTCCGCGGCGTCGGACGGTGTCAGAAATTGGACCGCGAGTCACCGCAAGCAGGTGGAGGCCTACCTGGGCGGTGACTATCCTGCCGCGGTGGGGCAGGCGATCGGCACCGACCCAGGTGCGTCCGCGGCGCACTTCGCCGTCGTCGAAGCCGGCCTGCGCGACGAGATCGAACAAACCCGCGCCACTCTGCGCGATCGAGTATCCGCAGCGGGTGCATGGTTGGCCTGGAGTCCAACGGGGACGCTGGTGCTGATGGTTGTCGCTGCGGTCGCGACCGTCGTCGGGTTGTGGCCGAGGCTGAAGGAGTTCCTGTGAGGGCGCGAATCGTATTGGCGCTGACCGCACTCGTCCTCAGCGCTGCCGGATGTGGATCGTCGTCGACACCGCCGACGGCGGTGACGGTCGCGCCGATCGAAGCGCAGCCCGCCGGTGCGCAGGAAGTCACGACCTTGCCTGCCGCGGGGAATGCGGATTGCGATCGGGAAGCCAGCCTGCGTCCCGGTCCGCAGCCACGGCCGGGGGCCATGCCACCCGGTTCGACGATGGCGGCGATCGCCGAGCGTGGACGGCTCGTGGTCGGCGTCGACCAGAACACGTTCTTGTTCGGCTTCCGGAACCCCTCCTCGGGCCAGCTGGAAGGCTTCGACATCGATGTTGCCCGCGAGATCGCGCGCAGCATCTTCGGCGACCCCGACCGCGTGGATCTGCGGGTGGTCGATGCGAGCCAACGGGAATCGGCGTTGGAGTCGGGTCAGGTGGACCTGGTGGTCCGGACCTTCTCGATCACCTGTGACCGCAAGGACAAGGTCGCATTCTCCACGACATATTTCAACGCCAACCAGCGGATCCTCGTCGTGAAGGGTTCGGGAATCGCTTCTGCCGCCGACCTTTCGGGCAAGCGGGTGTGCGCGGTGCGTGGCACGACCTCGTTGTCGGCGCTGTTCGCGCTCGACCCCAGGCCGACGCTGTTCGGTGTGACCAGCTGGACCGATTGCCTGGTGATGCTGCAACAGGGACAGGTCGACGCGGTCAGCACCGACGACGTGGTGCTGTTCGGGCTTGCCGCGCAGGACCCGAACACCGACGTGGTCGGTCCCAGCATGGGTATCGAGCCCTACGGTGTCGGAATCAAGAAGGAGAACACCGACCTGGTTCGATTCGTCAACGGTGTCCTCGACGAGATGCGCGCCGACGGGACATGGCAGCGCCTCTACGACGCCCGGTTGCGAAGCCTCGGGCCGTCGCCCGAGCCGCCGTCGGCGCGGTACCAGGACTGATCATGGCCGAGGAAAGTACCGAAGCGATCGATCGCGAACTCGCCTCGCGCACCAAGGAAGTCGCAGCCATGTCGGCGACGCTGATCGAGCTGGAAAGCCACCAGGGGCTGGAGCACGTGCGTCGCTACGCACCGACGGGCGTGACCGCGCAACGATGGGCCGTGATCGAGAAGACGTTCGCGCAATTATGGGAGAACTTGGGCCGGATGACGTCCATCCTGGACTCCGCGCGGACGGTGCGGGCTCGCCGATCGAAGCCGGACGACGACGATCGCGCCGAGTTGACGAGATTGCTGTTCGGGCGTCCGCTCGAAGTATCGCGCCAGCGAATCCCGTTGGCTCAGCGCACGATCACGGGCCCCGCTGAAACGGTCGAGTCCGTCGGGCTCGCCGGCATCGTGGATCGGATGCGCGCCGACTACCCTGCGGTTGCGGAGTTCTTCGACGCCGTCGACCGAGTCAACTCGCTGGTCGCGGAACGGCTCGCGCCGACGCAGGACCGGCTCGACGAGGCGGGCGCGGCCGGACCGAAGGAGATCGGCGACCTGCTGACCGTTTCCGCGACCGATCCGCTGTCGTTGACCGTGCATGAAGTCGACCGGCGAATCAGCGCCATCGAGGACAGCATCGAACGCCGATCAACCGAACTCGCTGAACTGGCTGCGCTGCAAGGGAATTGGCCAGATGTCGTTGCGGCGACGGCCTTGCAGCTGGATGCGCTGCGCGACGCGACACAGCGAGCGGCACGGGTTCGCGCGCACGCCGAACAGAGCGTGGTGTCCGGGCCGCTACCGGTGCACGCCGATGCCGAACCCGACCTGCGCGTGGAGCTCAAGTCCATCACCGCACCGGATCCGGCGGCGCTGCGGTCGCTGCGGCACCGGATCGAGTCGGCGCTACGGGTCGTGGGCGAGGATGAGCAGCTCGCGCAGGGCCTGCTGGACCGTCGCAGCGAACTGTCAGGACGACTGACGGCATACCAGGCGAAGGCGGCCCGGCTCGGGCTGGGGGAGGACCCAGATCTGTTGGCGTCCGGCCGGATCGCTGCCGGCCTGCTGTCACGACGGCCGTGCGATCTCCGCACCGTGACCCGCGCGATCACGGACTTCCAGCAGATGATCATGCAGAAACAGGGGAAGACGACATGACGTGCGCCGAACCAGGATGCGAGGGGACCGTCGTCGACGGCTACTGCGACGTCTGCGGCACCGCGCCGACGACCGCTCCGCAAGAGCCGGCGGCGACAGCGGCGGCCCACAGCGGTTCCGCTCGATCGGCGCGAACGGGGCGCACCGGGTCGTCGAAGTCTGCCAGCGCTCGCGGCCGCCTCGGCGCCGGGGTCGTCGCGATGCCGCGCATACCGAAGGGCGATCCAGCCGCCGCGATCATGACCAACCCGCAGGTGCCGGAGAGCAGCCGATTCTGCGGCAACCCCGAATGCAACAAGCCCGTCGGGCGTGAACGGGACGGACAACCCGGGCTCACGCAGGGCTTCTGCACCCAGTGCGGCACGCGATACTCGTTCGTTCCCAAGCTTTCTCGCGGCGACCTGGTAGGCGGGCAATATGAGGTGCAGGGATGCATCGCGCACGGCGGCCTCGGCTGGATCTACCTGGCGATCGACAGAAACGTGCACAACCGCTGGGTGGTGCTCAAGGGTCTCCTGAACTCCGGCGACGCCGACGCCATGGCCGCCGCCGCTGCCGAAGTCCTCGCCCTCGCCGAGGTGGAACATCCGAACATCGTCCGGATCTACAACTTCGTCGAGCACATGGACTCCGCGGGCGTCCCGGTCGGCTACATCGTCATGGAGTACGTCGGCGGGACGTCGCTGAAGCAGATCCGCAAGGCGCGCAACGCTCCTCTTCCTCCGGACCAGGCCGTCGCCTACATCGTCGAGATCGCACCGGCACTCGAATACCTGCACTCGCAGGGACTCGCCTACTGCGACTTCAAGCCGGACAACGTGATGCAAACCGACGAACAGCTCAAGCTGATCGACCTCGGTGCGGTGATCGCCATGGACGACGAGGAATGTGCGATCTACGGGACCGTCGGTTACCAGGCACCCGAAATCGCCGTGACCGGCCCCACCGTCGCCGGCGACGTGTACACGGTCGGCAGGACGCTTGCCGTTCTGGTGATGGATGTTCCGCAGGAGCATGGACGCTTCGTCGAGCAGCTACCCGGGCCCGCGACGGTGCCGGTGCTGGCGAAGCACGAATCGTTGTACCGCGCGATCCTGCGCGCCACCGACCCCGATCCGGAGCAACGGTTTTCGTCGATCGCGGAGATGGCCGACCAGCTCACCGGGGTGCTGCACGAGATCGCGGCCGCGGACGCCGACATTGCGCAGCCCCGGATGTCGAACTACTTCAGTCCGCAGCGCGCGGTGTACGGCGCAAGCAGGGACGTGTCGGTCGAACCCGCCGATGTGATCGCGGCACTATCGGTCCCGGTGGTGGACCCGAGCGACCCCGGCGCGGCAGTACTCGCAACCACCAGCGGCACGCCGCCCGCCCAACTCGAACACGCGCTGCACCTGGCCAGGGGCGGGGCGAACCAAGCCAAGAGTTCCTCGGTCGAGGTACCGCTGCGACTGGTCAGGGCATCGCTCGAGATCGGCGCCCCGAAGGATGCCCGAAAGCGGCTTGCCGAGCTGGAGTCGGTGATGCCCGGAGACTGGCGGCTGACCTGGTACAGCGGACAATGCGCACTGCTGGAAGGCGAGTTCGACAAGGCCGCCACCGATTTCACAGAAGTGCTGTCCGTGTTGCCCGGGGAGCTCACCCCCAAACTGGCGATCGCGGCGACCGCCGAATTGCGCGACGCGCACGACGACGCTGCGCGCTACTACGAGACGGTGTGGCGCACGGACCACAGCTACGTCAGCGCCGCGTTCGGACTGGCGCGGCAGCGTGCGCGAGCGGGTGACCGAGCCGGCGCGATCTCGGCGCTGGACCAGGTACCCACCGTGTCGGCGCATTTCACCCCCGCCGCCGCGTCGGCGATCGAGATCCTGCTCGAAGGCCACGAAGCCAAGACTCTGAAGGAGCAGACGCTGCTCGACGCCGGAAAGCGCACCTCGGCACTGACCCTGGAGTCGGCCACCAAACGGGCAACGATCCGGCTGCTCGCCCTCGGCGCGGCGCTGGGCTGGCTGCAGGCGGGGAACACGCCCAAGGCGGCGCGGTTTCTCGGTGAGGACTTCGACGAACCCGGCATCCGGACCGGGATGGAACACTGCTACCGCGATTTGGCGCACGAGACGACCGGCACGTGGGAGCGCATCGCGTTGGTGGAGAGGGCAAATGCGATTAGGCCGAGGACACGGGTATGACTGGGTTCGATGTTGCCGGCCTTCCGGCTCCCGAAGAGCAGGCGGCGTGCCCGCAATGCGCCACGATCGGCGGGAGCGCCGACCGGTTCTGTGAGAGCTGCGGAGCGGCGTTGTCGGAGATCCGCCGAGTCGCCATACCGCGGGGCCGCAAGGCCCTGCAAGACCCTGAGGCGCCGTGCTCCGACTGCGGCAACGAGACCCACGTCGACGAATATTGCACCGCCTGCGGTCACCGGCGGGCCGAACCCGATCGCGACGAGGCAGATCTCGGCGGGATCGTGCTGATCACCGACCGCGGTCTCGAACACGCCCGCAACGAGGACGCCGCCGCGGCCGGGATGGCGGTCGACAGCGGCACTGCGCGCCCATACGCCATCGCCGCTGTCGTGTGTGACGGCGTCTCCACCTCAGGCGAAGCGCATCGGGCCGCGGTCGCCGCCTCGACGGCGGGCGTGGATGCGATGCTCGCCGCCCTCACCGCATCCGGCAAAGCACACACAGCAGTGGTGGCGGGTCTGGCCGATGCGGCGAAGGCTGCGATCGCCGCGGGGACCGATGCCGATGCGTCCGCCGCGCCGTCATGTACGTATACCGCGGTGACGGTCGTCCCGACTCCTGAAGGGACAGTTCAGGTCACGGTCGGCAACGTCGGCGACAGCAGGGCGTACTGGCTCCCCGAGCCGCCCGCACCCCCGCAACAGTTGACGGTCGATGACTCCCTGGCCCAGGAACTGATCACTGCCGGCGCCTCGGCCGACTCGGAAGCCGTGCAACGCGGCGCACACACACTGACCCGTTGGCTGGGCGCGGATGCCGAACCGGAACCGTGGTCGGATTCGAGCGTGCACGCGGTCACCGTCGTCGGGCCGGGTTCGCTGTTGCTGTGCTCCGACGGACTGTGGAACTACCTGCCCGACGCCGCCGACATCGCACGATTCTGCACGGGTACCGAGCCGGCCGCGGCGGCGAACGCGCTCGTCGAGTATGCGTTGCGCGCAGGCGGCAACGACAACATCACCGTCATAGTGATCCCGATCGGAGGAGCTCATGAGTTCGCCTGAAGCACGTGGCATTACCGGCATCTCCGTTGATGTCGACCACAATCCGTATCTGGCCGAGGGAACCGGGACGGTCGACGCGATCGTCAGCATCGCCGCCGGAAGCGATGTCGCGGCAAGCGCTTCTGGACTGGCCGCACCAGCGGATCGGGTGGAGGCCATCATCATCGACTGCTCGACCTCGATGCTGTCACCGGTGGCCAAGTTCGACGCGGCGAAACGCGCTACCGCGGCCGCCATCGACGAACTCGTCGACGGCACCTACTTCACGATCGTCGCAGGCACCGAGAAGGCCTCCTTCGTCTACCCCACGGAGGGATGGCCGACGCAGGCGAGCGCAGCGACCAGGGCGGCAGCGACCCGCGCCGTCGACGGCCTGCGGCCCGGCGGCGGGACCGCGATGGGCACCTGGCTCGCGCACGTCCGCGGAATCGTCGTCCAACACCCGGGGGCGATCATCCACGCGATCCTGCTCACCGACGGCAAGGACGAGCACGAGACCCCCGAACAGCTGCGGCAGGAAATCGCACTAAGCGAAGGCGAATTCACCTGCGACTGCAGAGGTGTGGGAACCAGCTGGCACGTCGAGGAGCTGCGTTCGATCTCGTCGGCACTGCTGGGCACCGTGGACATCGTCGCCGATCCCGCCGACCTCGAGGAGGATTTCGCGGCGATGATGCGCACCTCGATGGGCAAGTCGATTCCCGACCTGACCTTGCGCCTGTGGACGCCCGCCGCCGCCCGCATCGAGTTCGTCAAGCAAGTTGCGCCGACCGTCGAAGACCTGACCCACCGTCGAGTTGAGTCGGGAAACCAGCGCGGCGACTATCCGCTGGGCTCCTGGGGCGCCGAGGACCGCGACTACCACATTCAAGTCCATGTCGAACCTGCTGCGGCCGGACGCGAGAAGCTGGCTGCGCGAGTGAGTGTCGTTGCGGGCGACGAGGTTCTAGGCGAGGGCCTGGTGAACGCGGTGTGGACCG
>JAVRPF010000574.1:0-2823 GCA_032162385.1 Mycobacterium sp. | reverse complement strand
GCAACACCGACACAGAAGGGCCGGGCGCGAGTCGGAAGTCGCCTTGGAACGCCATGTGCTGGAGCGTGGGTGGAGGCCGCTGTGGAAGCGGACGTACCTCGATCTGATCTTCATCGTCCTTGGCCTGTGCATCCTCGCCATCAATCGCCTGGCCGGCGGTTTGTCTCAGACCCCGATCGAGGGAACGTCCCTGGCACTGTCGTTCTACGTACTGCTGGCACCCATCTTCCTGTGGTTGGGGGTCACGTTCCTCGCGGTCCGCGTCGTACTGGCGATCCTGAGTCGACGGGCGGAGCGGCGACCGTCGAAGCCACTGCGTTCTTGGCGCGATGCGGCCACCCGATGGACCGGCCGCCGTCCGGCACGCATGGCCGTGGCCCTCATCCTCGGAGCCTTGGCGGTGGCATTCGGCACGCAGGTGTTGGCGTTCGCGGCGACCTATCGCACCGCGAAATCGACCGACGCCCAAGCGGCTTTGGGCTCCGACATGCGGCTCACCCCAGCCGATCCGGCCAACGAGCTACCCCAACTCGGTCCAGGGATCGCCGCCGTCAGCCCGTTCCGCCTCGTACCTGCGCAAGCGGGCAGCGATCGCAAGACGATCATGGCGATCGACCTGTCCACATATCCCGCTGTCTCCACGATGGCACCGCGGATGCTGGAGGGTCAGGGCCCCGAGGCGCTCGCCAGCGACCGGCTAGGGGTCCTCCTACTGAAGGAGCTCGCCGTCGATTTCGAGGTCGGGCCCGGTGACACGCTGCCGATCACCATCTTTCCGGACGACTACGAGAAGAGCACGAACCTGAAGCTCCACGTCCTCGGCGTCTACGGTTCGTTTCCGCCGACGAACCCGCCGCCCGATCAGCCGGCGGAGCTCGTCATGTCGGCAGCCGCGATCCCACACACGGTGCCGGCGCCCCCCGACTTCTATCTTGCCCGTGTCACTGCCGGGCACTCGGTCATTACGGTGGCCACCGACGTCCACGCAAACCTGGCCGATCGATTCGGTGTGACGACGATCGGTAATCCGTTCCAGCGTGGCCTCACCGCGCTGAACCTCGCAGGGCTCGGTCGCATTGAAGCACTCGGAGCCGCGCTGATCGCCGGGGTCGGAGTCGCCGTGCTCGGGGCGTTCCTCGTGTTCGAACGCCGCCGCGAGTTCGCGATCCTGCAGGCTGTTGGCGCGGAGACGCCCCAGGTCCTGGTGGGCCCGGCTTCCGAGGGTGTCGTCGTCGTGCTGGGGAGCCTGCTGATCGGTGTTCCCGTCGGGCTCTGCCTGGCACTGCTGGAGGTTCGAGTGCTCTCACTCTTCTTCGCCCTGCCCCCACCGCTACTCACGGTCCCGATGGGCTCGCTCGCGGTGTTCATCGCCTTCATGGTGTTGACGTCGGCCATCGCCATGGCCGCAGCGCTCGCCGCCGTCACGCGGGTCCGCCCCGCCTCGGTGCTGCGAGAGCCCTAGCGGGCGTGCAGTCCCGTCACGGCCTGCTTGAGCGCGGCCGCGGCACGGTCGACGGCAGGAAGATCTTCGGCGTCGGAGGCCTGCCTGAGGTCCTTCAGCGCGGTGTCGACAGCTCCCGTCTGCGCGGCGCCGGGGCGGGTGCGCTCCCAGGTCTGTTCCAGGGCAGCCACATCGCCGAGCACCGCTCCCGCATCGTCGGCGGCGACATCAACCGGAAGCTGGTCTGCCCACAAGGCCATGCGGGCCAGATCGACGTCGATCACCCGGTGGTACAGCAGCCGCAGATCGAGCTCGTTTTGCGCGATGCGCAGCGCAGCCGACTGGGCACCTGCCCAGTCCCTGACGTCTATGGCAGTGGTGAGCTCGCCGATGTCCCTCTTCATCTGCGACTCCATCTGCGGCGGAATGCCCTTGGCAAGCACCGCCTCCCACGCCTGAGTCAACGCCGGAGCTGCTCGCTGCGCACGTTCGGCATCGGACGCCCCGACGGCTTCGAAGACTCCACGTGCAGCGGCGGAAAGCGCGCTGAATTCGGTGGGAGCCGGATCGGGCCTCTTGTCGGTCGGCGACGCCAGCGACGCTGCCTCGAGGTCACCGCCCGGGACTCCGGTGGAGAACTCGCCGTAACCCGGGGCGAAGATCTTTCCCTCCCGGGTGCCGTCCATGTGCAGTTCATTGACTTCCATTGCGCCGCTGATGTTTCCGCTCGGGCCGGCGATGTTCATGTCGACCTTGTCGACGCGCACCTCTTCGAACACGACCTCCGGGACGTTCTCTGGGCGATACACGTTGCCGACGCGAGGTTGGGCCGGCATGATCAGCGCGGCCGGTATCTTGTCGTCGACCACCCAGGTCCCTTCCGTGTCGGTGACCTTCCCGTCCTCGTACGCGGAATAGTCCTCGCCGAAGTACCACACCGAGCCGTCGTCGGCCTGCGCGTACCGATCGATGGCCACCTCTTGGAGGCGTCCGTCGAGGTATGCCACGTACTGGATCAGAGCCGTGTCGACGGTCGTGCCGCGATACGGCGTCGCCTTCGTGTCCGGCAGTAGGGTCACCTCGGTGCGGAATGGCTTGCCGTCGACGTGACCGCCGTAAATTATCTGCTCAACACGACTGGTCGGATGTAGCCGGTGGGTGACCGGGGTCGGGTGGCTGAACTTCGGTGCGCCGAGATCGACGCGTTCGCTGTCCGGCGCGACGGGCAGGCAGTCATTTGTCTTGTCGCCGGCTTCGGTAACGGCCTTGATGCAGTCCGCCGCGACAAGAGCTGAGTCTCTACCGGCGGCGGATCGCGCCGGTGTTCACCGCCGTGATCCCTTAGTTGCCGCCGTCGGGCCCGTCAGGCGCGTTGTCGTCAA
>JAVRPF010000573.1:0-3491 GCA_032162385.1 Mycobacterium sp. | reverse complement strand
GTCCCCCGCACCCATCTCGGCGCGGTCCAGCGCGTCGTCGATGTTCTGCTGCATCGCCGGCGACAGCACGTTGACCTTGCCGTCGTCCAGCGTGATCGTCGCAACCGACTCATTCAGTTCGTAGCTGACCGTGCTGCTCATCGACTCTCCCTTGAGTGCGGACATCCGAGCCGATGTTACTTAACGCCGTTATCCACCGAACGGCGCCGTCGCTCACCCCAGATTGGCGTGGTGACGCCCCGCTTCACCGTTCTTGATCCACGGGAAGTCGAGGTCCGTGGTCTGGTCGAACTGCCTTGTCCGCCAACGGTCCTGGGTTTCCTCCACCGCGCGGTTGATCCGGTCGATCTCGGCGCGAAACACGTCCGGCCTGGTCTCCTTGGACGCGTAGTGGAAGTAGGTCAGCACGCTGCGCAACAACTCCAGCTTCTGCTTCTCCCGCTTCGCCAGATCGTGGGTGGTCAGCAGCTCGAGGCGCTGGACCGGCTGCAGCGTCGCCCAGTCCAGGCACACCTTCGACTCGAACTCCTGGCGCTTGTTCCAGAATCGCGAACCGCGCTTGTCCCGCTCCGGCCGCGGGTGGTCGAAGTACGTCAACGTGCCGTCGAACCGGGATCGGATGGCCCCGCCCAGCTGTTCGCGGCTGATCGCCGAATCCCACACTGTTCGCCATTCCTGCCCGGGCGCGAGGAACGGGAGTTCGCTGGGCAGGTCCAACTCGGCGACGTCGGGCTTCGCGTCGTAGACGTTGTCCTCGTAGATGGCGACCGTCGGCGGGTTGACGAACTCGAAGCGCACGTCGTGGGCCGCGGTCTGGCCGAAGTTGCGTACGACCAGCTCGATCACGTGCCAGTCAGCGGCGTGCGGTTCCATGAACATGGCGACCTGTGGCCGGATCTGTGCGCTCTTGAGCTGGCGATTCTTCTTGAGCTGGCGGTTGGCGTAGAAGAGTCCGATCACTCCGAGCGCCACTACTGCCCAGGCGGCGATTGCCAGCCAAGTTGCAGAACCCAGGTTGTTCAGATCGTCCCAGCGATCCCTCATCCAGTCCACGGCGCCCTCAAGTGGTCGATTAGTTTGCTCCGGACCCTATCTCTTCGCTGGCAGATCCGAAAACAGGTGGTTGCTCAGTTTGCTAGCGATTCGGCTACTAGGCTACCGCGCGCGCTGCTGCGACGCCGAGCGAGGGGGGTTTTTACCAGGCGACGGCAAGTTCCGCGGGAACGACTGCCGGGTGCTGTGCCACCAGCGCCTACTCCCGCGGGGGCTAGATCACAGCGGCAGGTCGACTGCGGGGCCAACGGGCTCGCCGTGGACCAGGATCGACACCGGGGTGGCGCCGACCGGCACGTCGAAGGCGAGGGCCGTCTCGAGCTGTTCGCCCGGATTGATCGTCACGACGCCGCCGCCGAGATAGAAGGAGGCCTCGTCGTCGGGCACGAAGGTGCCGGTGTCGGTGTTGAGCACCTGCAGCGTGGACAGGAACGTCAGCGGTCCGGTGCCGGTGTTGCCGACGTTGAGGTAGACGACGATGAACTCGCCGGTCGCGGTCTTCTCGATGTACTCGTTGATCGGCGAGCTGACGGTGTCGCCGCGGTCGGTGCTCGCGACGGAGAACACGAAGTCGCCTTGGGTGGCCTCGCCGCCGGGCCCGGGCGTGGGTGACGCGGTCGCGGTTTCCGACGCGGTCCCGGTTCCGGACGACTCGCTCGACGTGGTCGTCTTCGACGATGACGTCGACGCGCCGGGCGAGGCGACCTGAGTCTCGGTGTCGCGAATCACGAAGCCGTACACCGCCGCCAGCACCAGCACCACGACCAGAACGCCGACCGCGCTGAGAAATCCGATGATCAGATTGCGGTTGTTGGGGGCACCGCCCGAGCCATCCGAGCCGAAGGGGGGTTCCGGGGGTCCTGGTGGGCCGGCAAAGGCGGATGGCGTCGCGTAGGACGGTGTCTCGTATGACGGCGCGATCGGCGCCACAGGCGGAATCACCGGTTCGGGCTCGGGCTCCGGCTCCGGGTCGGGAGCGCGGTGCGCGCCAACCCCGCGGTCCTCGGGCTCAGTCGTCGGTGGCGGGGCGGATCGCGTCGGCACCGCGGTCGTCGGCTGATCGGGAAGAGACACCACCGACGTCGCCTGCTCGCTCGCCGGAAACTCGGCGGCGGGCTCCTCCACAGGTGCCGGCGCAGCCACGGCGGGGGAGCGGTGCTCCGTCCAGGTCGAGCCGTCCCAGTACCGCTGGCCCCCCGAGCCGTCAGGGTCCGGATACCAACCGGCGGGCGTGGGTGGTGTGGTCATCGGTGAGTTCCTCCCCGTCACACGCCCTAAAGGCGCTGAGAAACCGGACAGTATCGCAGGCCCGCAAACAACGCGCTGTTTCGGTTCAGGCCAAACTCGGTGAGCGGGACGAGTCAGCCGCCCATCACCATGCGCCATTGATCCAGGTCGTTTGCCCGATATACGTAGTTGGTGCGACGCACGTCGGACAATGCCGCGCTGGGCTCGGCCGAATACCAGTGCCCTGGAAACACCGTCGGGTTGCCCGGCAGCTGGGCCAGCGCCTGCAGGCTGCGGAACATGTCGTCGATGTTGCCGCCGGGAAAGTCGGTGCGGCCGCAGCCCTCCAAGAACAGGGTGTCGCCGGCGACGAGTCGACCGTCGAGCAGGAAACACTGACTGCCTGGGGTGTGGCCCGGGGTATGCAGCAACTCGATCTCGACGTCGCCGACGCTCACCTTGTCGCCGTGCTCGTGGGCGGTGAGGTCGGTCGACGGGATGCCGGTGATGCGTGAAACCCAGTCCGCCTCAAGGGAGTTGACGTGCACCGGCACGCTGACCCGCTCGAGCAGTTCGGCCAGACCCTTGAGCTCGAATCCCATCATCGACCCGCCGACGTGGTCGGGGTGGTGGTGGGTGACCAGCACGCCCGACAGGTGCATGCCGTCGGTCTCGATGGCGTCGACCAGATCGTTTGCCGCATAGGCCGGATCGACGACCACGCAGTCGCCGGTCTCCCGGTCGCCGATCAGGTAGGAGAAGTTGCGCATCTGTTGGGCGATCATGTCGTCGGCCGCGAAGTCGCGGCCGGACAGCAACTGCCGGAAGTACAGCCGGTCGTCATCTTCTACGCTCGCCATGCGCCAAGACTAGGGCGTCCAGGGACTGCGCGGCCTGGCGCACGCTGTCGGCGGTCTCGGCAAACACCGCCAAGCCGATCGACGTGCACTATCGTCCGTCCAGGCGATCTGGCCTCGCGACGGGCCATTGTCCGACGGTGGCGGTCGGTCTGTGAGCAGCGGTTTGGCTACTGAAACCGCGAGAATGTACCCTCTTTAAGGCCCACTGCGCAGACGCTGTCCGTTGCTGGGGGTCAGGCCCCCTTAGCTCAGTCGGTAGAGCGTTTCCATGGTAAGGAAAAGGTCAACGGTTCGATTCCGTTAGGGGGCTCGGTGGACACCTGGGCGAGCGGAGCGACGCGAGAGACTCCG
>JAVRPF010000572.1:0-9696 GCA_032162385.1 Mycobacterium sp. | reverse complement strand
CTGGTCCCATGGCTCGCGGTGGACGCCGCCGCCACGCTGACGGTCGGCGGCCGGGCGCGGTCCGTAGCGGACCTGCTGAACGCCATCGACCCGGCCGAGCGGGTCGGGGTGCGGCGCACGGACCTGGCCCTGGTGACGTGATGGGGCCGACCCGCAAACGTGACCTGACGGCCGCGACGGTCATCGCCGCCGTCCTCGGGTACGTCCTGGTGCTCGGGTTGTACCGATGGTTCCCGCCGATCACCGTGGTGACCGGGTTGTCTCTGCTGGCGGTCGCCGCGGCCGAGGCGGGTTGGGCGTTCTACATCCGATCGAAGGTCAACGACGGCAAGATCGGCCCCGGGCCCGGCGGGCTGCATCCGCTCGCCGTGGCGCGTTCCGTCACGATCGCGAAGGCATCGGCGTGGGTGGGCGCACTGGCACTCGGCTGGTGGGTCGGAGTGCTGGCGTACCTGATCCCGCGGCGCGTTGCGTTGCGGGTCGCGGGGGAGGACACCGCGGGTGCAGTGGTGGCGGCGGCGAGTGCGCTGGCGCTTGTCATCGCCGCACTCTGGCTTCAGCATTGCTGCAAGTCGCCGCCGGACCCGCCGGAGAACCCCGACGGCGTACCCGAGTAGCTGAGGCCGCCTGTGCCAGGCCGAATCGCCGCGGCGGTCGACACGCTGGGTGACCTGTGACGGGTACAGTCAGCCCATGACCGAACCGACCCGTGGACCACGCTCTCGGCGTGGAAACCGGAGGCCGGGATGGGTTTTGCTTACGGCGTTGCTGATGCTTGCGATCGTGGCCAGTTCGGCCCTGGTGTTCACCAATCGGGTGGAGTTACTCAAGCTTGCGGTAGTCATCGCGTTGTGGGCCGCGGTGGTGGCCGCCTTCGTGTCGTCCATCTACCGGCGTCAGTCCGACATGGACCAGGCCAAGGCGCGAGACCTCAAGTTGGTCTACGACTTGCAACTCGACCGCGAGATCTCCGCGCGGCGCGAATACGAATTGTCCGTCGAATCCCAACTCAGGCGAGAGCTCACTTCCGAGTTGCGTGCGCAGAGCTCGGATGAGGTGGCCAGCCTGCGCGCCGAGTTGGCCGCGCTGCGGGCTAACCTCGAGATCATCTTCGACACCGACCTGCAGCATCGCCCCGCCATCGAGACCGAACGCACCAGCGTCCACACCTTCCCCGACTGGTCGGTTGCCCCTGAGGGCTTCGGAGGGCAGGAGCGGGGCGACCGGGAAGTTGGTTTCGGAGGGCAGGAGCGGAGCGACCGGGGAATGGGTCCGGGCCGGGTGATCAGCAGCCGGCTCGACGCCGAGGAACGGGACGACGCCGATCCCAACACCGAAGAGAGCCCCATCATCGACGTGCCGGTCGAGCCGAATCCGCCGGAGCACGAGTGGGCGCCGCAGGCTGTTGCCGGAGGTGCGCACCGCAGGCCGTCGGAGGTGGAGCCCGGGCAGCGCGGCTGGCAACCGCAGCCTCCGCCGTCCATGCCGGATGCGCCCGAGCCGCCGCCACCGGCCCCCGAGCCCGAGGTCCAGTCGCCGTGGCTGCCGCCTGAGCCGGCGCCAAGGCCGATGCCACCGCCGCAACAGCCCGCGCAGCCGCCGCCCGCTGCGCAGCCGCAGTGGCAGGAGCCCGCGCGGTCGAGACGGCACACCGCCGCCGGCGAACCGGAATGGCGTCCTGCGCCCGCAGAGGGGCAGTTCATCCCGGCGGGCACCCCGGGCAGCAACTGGCTGTCGCAGGTGACGGAGAACGGCTCGTCCACCCACGCGACGCCGCCGGCACCGGAGCCCGCGCCCGAGCCGACACCCACACCCGAGCCGACGATGACCCCGCCGCGCGCCGAGGTGCCGCAAGGTCGCCACACCACCGCCGCCCAGAGCGCAGCGGAACCCTCGCGACGCGCGAGGCACTCCGCGCCAGCCGACGTCGACCCCGGCCGACGCCCGCCCTCGCCGACGCTGGCCCCGCCACCCGCGCCGCTACCACCGCCCCCGGCGCCGCAGACCGAGTCCGAACGTGAAGCACATCACCGTGGACTCGACGAACCGGATCCGGCGGACGGCCAGCACATCGGTGGCCAGCCACTTTCCGAACTACTGGCGCGATTGCAGGTCGGCTCGACGGGCGGCGGCCGGCGCCGTCGTCGAGAGGAATGAGTTAGTCTCAAGGCGGCCGTCCGGTACCCGCAGCGCGGGACTGGAACGAAGTAACTCATGACGTCAGCGAGGTCGTCTGCAGTGGGGACCCCCAACGGATTCCGTCCGGCTCGGCTTGCGATCGGCATCATTTCCGCCGGTCGGGTGGGCACGGCGCTGGGTGTGGCACTGGAACGTGCCGAACACGTCGTGGTCGCGTGCAGCGCCATCTCACAGGCGTCGCGCCAGCGCGCCGAACGTCGGCTGCCCGACACCCCGGTGCTACCCGTTGACGAGGTCGCCAGCCGGGCGGATTTGCTGCTGCTGGCCGTGCCCGACACCGAACTCGCCGGTCTGGTCTCCGGACTGGCTGCGACTGGGTCGGTGCGGCCGGGTGCCATCGTCGCGCACACCGCGGGCGCCGCCGGCATCGCCGTGCTGAACCCGCTCACCGAACAGGGTTGCGTGCCGCTGGCGATCCACCCGGCGATGACGTTCACCGGTTCCGACGAGGACATCGTCCGACTGTCCGACGCGTGCTTCGGCGTCACCGCCGCCGACGAGGTCGGGTACGCCATCGCCCAGTCGTTGGTCCTCGAGATCGGTGGCGAGCCCTTCCGGGTCGACGAGGACGTCCGCACGCTGTACCACGCGGCGCTGGCTCACGCGGGCAACCACGTGATCACCGTGCTGCTCGACGCCGTGGAGGCACTGCGCGGTGCGCTGGCGGGACAGGGGCTGCTCGGCCAGGAGTTGGTCGGCGACGCACCGGGCGGCCTCGCCGAGCGCGTGATCGGTCCCCTGGCCCGCGCATCGTTGGAGAACGCGTTGCAACGCGGCCAGGCCGCCCTGACCGGGCCGGTCGCCAGGGGCGACGCGGCCGCCGTCATCGCGCACCTGCAGGCCCTTCACGAATTGGATCCCGAACTGGCGCAGGCATATCGAACCAACTCGCTGCGCACCGCCCGGCGCGCGCACGCTCCAGCCGACGTGTTCGCCGCGTTGGCCGAACCGTCGACGTCAGGAGGGCAGCCGTGACCGCCCGCAGGCCACCGAAGTTCACCCAAGGGGAACTAAATGTCTACGCGCGTCCGCCGGCCGCGTCGGACGTATCGCGCGCTCTGCGGACCACCGGACGCCGCGTCGTATTGGTCCCGACCATGGGTGCCCTGCACGATGGCCACCTGGCGCTGGTGCGGGCGGCCAAGCGGGTTCAGGGTGCGGTCGTGGTGGTATCGATCTTCGTCAACCCCCTGCAGTTCGGCGCCGGAGAGGACCTGGACGCCTACCCGCGTCCGCTCGACGACGACCTGGCCGTGCTCCGCACCGAGGGGGTGGAGGTGGTATTCGTGCCGACCGTCGCCGACATGTATCCGCACGGCCCGAGAACCACCGTCGTGCCGGGACCACTCGGCGCCGAACTCGAAGGTGGTTCCCGGCCAACGCATTTCGCCGGGATGCTGACGGTGGTGCTCAAGTTGCTCCAGATCGTGCAGCCCGACCGCGCGTTCTTCGGCGAGAAGGACTACCAGCAACTGGTGCTGGTGCGGCAAATGGTCGATGACCTGAACGTCGAGGTGGAGATCGTCGGCGTGCCGATCGTCCGCGAACCGGACGGTCTGGCCTTGTCGTCGCGCAACCGGTACCTCGACGAGGTGGAGCGCGAGCAGGCCGGTGCACTGTCGGCCGCGCTGCTCGCGGGCATGTACGCCGCCTCGCGCGGCGCGTCCGAGGCGCTGGAAGCCGCGCACGCGGTGCTCGTCGAGGTGCCCGCGATCAAGGTGGACTACTTGCAGGTACGCGATAACTGGCTTGGCCCGGCGCCCCTCGAGGGAGTGGCCCGACTGCTGGTGGCGGCCCGCCTTGGCCGGACCAGACTCCTGGACAACATCGCAATAGACATCGGCGCATCGGCCGGCATCGACGGGCATTCCCGGGTCGAGTCGGACCAGAATCACGAATTACCTTGGAGGAATTGATGTTACGAACCATGTTGAAGTCCAAGATCCATCGAGCCACGGTGACGCAGGCCGATCTGCACTACGTCGGCTCGGTCACCATCGATGCCGAGCTGATGGACGCCGCCGACCTGCTCGAGGGCGAGCAGGTGACCATCGTCGACATCGACAACGGCAACCGGTTGGTGACCTACGCCATCACCGGGGAGCGGGGCAACGGTGTGATCGGGATCAACGGCGCGGCAGCGCATCTAGTGCATCGAGGCGATCTGGTGATCCTCATCGCGTACGCCACCATGGAGGACGCCGAGGCGCGCGCCTACCGACCGCGGGTGGTCTTCGTGGACGGGCAGAACCGGCAGATCGACTTCGGGCACGATCCCGCCTTCGTGCCTGCCGACGCCTCCGACCTGATGTCTCCGCGGTAGCGCCGTGCTGCTTGCCATCGACGTCCGCAACACCCACACCGTCGTCGGCTTGGTGGAGGGCTCCGGCGACCACGCCAAGGTGGTGCAGAACTGGCGGATCCGCACCGAATCCGAGGTCACCGCCGACGAACTGGCCCTCACCATCGACGGCCTGATTGGCGACGACGCCGAGCGACTGACCGGCGCCACCGGTCTGTCCACGGTGCCGTCGGTGCTGCACGAGATCCGCGTGATGCTCGAACAGTACTGGCCATCGGTGCCGCACGTGCTCATCGAACCCGGTGTGCGGACTGGGATTCCGCTGCTCGTCGACAATCCCAAGGAGGTCGGTGCCGACCGCATCGTGAACTGTCTTGCCGCGTTCCAGCGGTTCCAATCGGCGGCGATCGTCGTCGACTTCGGGTCGTCGATCTGCGTGGACGTCGTGTCGCGGAAGGGCGAGTTCCTCGGCGGTGCGATCGCCCCGGGCGTGCAGGTGTCGTCGGACGCCGCCGCGGCGCGCTCGGCCGCACTCCGCCGCGTCGAGCTGACCCGGCCGCGGTCGGTCATCGGCAAGAACACCGTCGAGTGCATGCAGGCCGGCGCGGTGTTCGGCTTCGCGGGCCTGGTCGACGGCCTGGTGAGCCGGGTGCGTGAGGACGTCGACGGCTTCGGGGGCGACGACGTCGCGGTGGTGGCCACCGGGCACACCGCGCCCCTGGTGTTGCCCGACCTGCGCACTGTGGAGCACTACGACAAACACCTGACGCTCAACGGCCTGCGCCTGGTGTTCGAACGCAACCGCGACAATCAGCGGGGCAAACTCAAACAGGCCCGCTAGAAGAACGTGCGGATCGCCGGTGACGGCGATCCCCGAGATGTCGCTCTGGAACGAGTAGGACAGTCCGACCCATAGGTCCGGGGCGGCGTTGGCGGGTGCGGCCGAACCAAGGGCGCCCGCGAGTAGGGCGCCTGCGGCCAGCGTTGCCGCAGCCGCGATCCGAGTCCGGCTGATCGTGTCGTTGTTCATGGTGCTCTCCTTCGTGTGACGGGGCCGCCCGGTGTTGAGCGGTCGTCTATTGGAGGGAGCGGGTGCCGCGGAGATCACCCTTCTCCATCAGTTCTCCGCTAGAAGAACGTGCGGATCAGGTCGACCACGCGATGGTCGTCGTCGAGCACCGGGATCAACTGCCACTTGTCGAACACCGTGCACGGGTGCGAGATGCCGAATTCGAGCCAGCTTCCGACGGCAACGCGGTCCCGGTCCGCGGCCCCCAGTTGCAGATAGGCGTGCTGGTCGTTGAGCTCGGTGACCCGGCTGTCGGACAGTCCGTACGGCACCGGCAGGTCGGCATCGAACGAGACGTCGCGCCGGCCCATTGTGAGCAGCGCCAGGTCGGGTTCCGGGCGCGACACCACCTGCGCCCACACCGTCAGCGCGGGCCGTAGTCCCGCGGGTCCGTGAAGCGGGGACGTTCGCCGGTACAGGCCGTCGTCGTGGGTGAGGTAGCACCCGCTGCGCAGGATCGTGCGGACCGACAGGCCGGCCGGCCACCCGTCGGTCAACTCGTCGGCGACCGCGTCGAAGTACGTGCTGCCGCCCGCGGTCAGCACGACCTCGTCGGCCTCGAAGAGACCGGCCAACCGCGTCACGGCTGCGCGCAACTCCCGCAGGTATGTCCGCACCCCGGCGTACCCGTCCGGCGTGACGTCGTGGCCGCCTACGGCCTCGTAGCCGGCGACACCCACCAGTCGCAGCCGCTCCGAATTGGCCGCCGCGCGCGCCACCTCGTCGACCGCGTCTGCTCCACGGCAGCCGGTGCGACCGCCGGCCATGCCGACCTCCACGCAGACGTCGACCTGCCGACGGACACCGGCGGCCGCCAGCGCGGCGGCCATCAGCCCCACGCCACGCACCGAATCCACCCAGCACACCAGGCCGAAGTCGGGATGGGCGTCCAGCTCGCGGCCCAGCCAGGCCACGCCGGCGTCGTCGACCACCTCGTTGGCCAGCACGACGTCGCGCACCCCGAACGCCCGGTACGTCCGCACCTGGCTGACGGTGGCCACCGTGACCGCGCACGCGCCCGCCTCGAGCTGACGGGTGAGCAGCTGGGGAGCCATGTGCGTCTTGCCGTGCGGAGCCAGTTCGACGCCGTGCTCGCGGCACCAGTCGGCCATCGTCTTCAGGTTGTGCGTCAGGGCCGAATCGCGGAGCATGCACAGCGGGCCGACGGCACCGTCGTCGAACGGATCGGACGCCGCCGCACACACCTCAGCGGGCGTCCGTCCCCACCAGGACGCCGGTATGCCCTTGTATCGCCAGTCGAGCGGTTGATCGGCCAACCCGGCGACGCTCGGCACGTCGAGATCAGGGCACATGACTTTCATTTAAGCTGGCACCCCGTGACCTCTGCCGATACGCCCGACCCCGATCTGCCCGAGCAGTTCCGGATCCGCCAGGCCAAGCGCGAGCGGCTGCTCGCCGACGGCCGGGACCCGTACCCCGTCGAGGTGGCACGCACCCACACCCTCGCCGAGATCCGCCAGAGCTACCCCGACCTGCCTGCGGGCACGGAGACCGGGCAGGACGTCGGTCTCGCAGGCCGCGTGGTGTTTGCCCGAAACTCGGGGAAGCTCTGCTTCGCGACGCTGCAGGAGGGTGACGGCACCCAACTGCAGGCGATGGTCAGTTTCGATAAGGTAGGTGCCGAATCACTCGACGCCTGGAAGTCCGACGTCGATCTCGGCGACATCGTCTTCGTGCACGGTGAGGTGATCAGTTCGCGTCGCGGGGAATTGTCTGTGCTTGCCGATTCCTGGCAAATAATCTCCAAGGCGCTGCGACCACTTCCCGTCGCACACAAGGAGATGACCGAAGAATCGCGGGTGCGGCAACGATACGTCGACCTGATCGTCCGGCCGGAGGCCAGGACCATAGCGCGCCAACGGATCGCAGTCGTGCGCGCCGTGCGTTCTGCACTGGAACGGCGAGGCTTCCTCGAAGTCGAAACTCCGATGCTGCAGACACTCGCGGGCGGTGCGGCCGCGCGGCCATTCGTGACGCACTCCAATGCTCTCGATGCAGACCTCTACCTTCGGATCGCACCGGAGTTGTTCCTCAAGCGGTGCTTGGTCGGAGGTTTCGAGAAGGTCTTCGAGTTGAATCGGGTGTTTCGAAACGAGGGTGCGGATTCCACGCATTCACCGGAATTCGCGATGCTAGAGACATATCAGGCGTACGGAACCTACGATGATTCCGCCATCGTGACGCGCGAGATTATTCAGGAGGTCGCCGACGAGGCGATTGGCACACGAGACGTGCCGCTGGCCGATGGCACCACCTACGATCTCGACGGAGAATGGGCGACCGTCGAAATGTATCCCTCGCTGTCGCGAGCACTGGGTGAGGAGATCACCCCGGACACACCCGCCGAACACTTGTGGTCGATTGCGGACCGATTGGGCGTCGAGATCCCGCGGGACCGTGGCTACGGACACGGAAAACTGGTCGAGGAACTCTGGGAACACACCGTCGGGGAGACGCTCTGGGCCCCCACCTTCGTTCGCGACTTCCCCATCGAGACGACGCCTCTCACGCGCTCCCATCGCAGCATTCCCGGCGTCACCGAGAAGTGGGATCTGTATGTGCGACGGTTCGAGTTGGCCACCGGCTATTCCGAACTGATCGATCCCGTGATTCAACGAGAAAGATTCGAAGCCCAAGCCCGTGCGGCGGCCGCAGGCGATGACGAGGCAATGCTCCTCGACGATGATTTCCTTGCCGCATTGGAGTATGCGATGCCGCCGACCACGGGTACGGGAATGGGTATCGACCGCTTGTTGATGGCCCTGACGGGACTGTCGATTAGGGAGACTGTATTGTTCCCGATAGTGCGCAGACACGGCAACTGACAACTGAGATTGCATCGCTGTTGAATGGCGCGCGTTCCTATGTCAGCATTGTGGCGGGGTTCGAGATCAAAACGAGAACGTTCCCAGGCAGAAGGGTCAGTGTGAGGTAATGGCAAAAAAAGTGACCGTCACCTTGGTCGATGATTTCGACGGTGAAGGTGCCGCCGACGAGACCGTTGAATTTTCGATCGACGGAGTGAGCTACGAGATCGACCTTTCGTCCAAGAATGCCGCAAAGCTTCGAAACGAACTGAAGCAATGGGTCGAGGCAGGCCGCCGCGTCGGTGGCCGCAGAAGGGGCCGATCTGCCGGTTCCGGCCGTGGTCGGGCCTCCATCGACCGGGAACAGAGTGCCGCCATCCGGGACTGGGCACGCCGCAATGGACACAATGTGTCCACCCGCGGGCGCATTCCGGCCGACGTCATCGACGCTTTTCACGCGGCAACGTAGGCAAACGTTGCCAACCACCCGGCGATCGAACCCGGTCGGTACGCGCTTTCGCTAGCGGCGAACTCATCGGCGCCCACGACGGAAACGTTTGACGCCTACCAGGCGTTGGTCTCTTGCAGCGCGGGATTCACCACGCCGAGACCCTGGATCAGCCAGGGACAGGCAGGGCAGCCCGGGCCGCCGCCCATTAGAGTGGACGGCAGGTGCAGAGCACGGCACGCCGTGCGCAGAGTTGCGCTACCTATGGAGAGCAGGTAACCACCGATGTTCGAACGCTTCACGGACCGCGCACGTCGCGTCGTCGTCCTGGCGCAAGAAGAAGCCAGGATGCTGAACCACAACTACATCGGCACCGAGCACATCCTCCTGGGACTGATTCACGAGGGTGAGGGCGTAGCCGCCAAGTCGCTGGAGTCGCTGGGCATCTCTCTGGAAGGTGTCCGCAGCCAGGTCGAAGAGATCATCGGCCAGGGCCAGCAGGCCCCGTCGGGCCACATCCCCTTCACCCCGCGCGCCAAGAAGGTCCTCGAGCTGAGCCTGCGCGAGGCGCTGCAGCTCGGCCACAACTACATCGGTACCGAGCACATACTGCTCGGCCTCATCCGGGAGGGCGAGGGCGTGGCCGCACAGGTGCTGGTCAAGCTGGGCGCCGAGCTGACGAGGGTGCGCCAGCAGGTCATCCAGTTGCTGAGCGGCTACCAGGGCAAGGAGACCGCCGAGGCCGGTACCGGCGGGCGTGGCGGCGAGGCGGGCAACCCGTCGACGTCGCTGGTGCTCGACCAGTTCGGTCGCAACCTGACCGCGGCGGCGATGGAGGGCAAGCTCGACC
>JAVRPF010000571.1:0-22496 GCA_032162385.1 Mycobacterium sp. | reverse complement strand
GCGGTCGAACTGCTCCATCGGAAAGGACTCGACGTCGGAGAAGTACGCCACGCCGGCGTTGTTGACCAGCACGTCCAATCCGCCCAGCTTCGCAACCGCTTCGTCGATCGACCGGGCGACCTGCTCGGGATCACCGCTGTCGGCCTGGATCGCGACGACGGTACCGCCGCCGGCCTTGACCTCGGCGCCGCACGATCTCGGCCCCGATGCCGCGTGACGCGCCGGTCACCAGTGCGCGCCGTCCGTCGAGAGGTTTGACGTTCGGTACGCCCTCGGTTGTCGCGGTCATGTCGATGTGATTCCTTCCGGGTCCCGTCCTTCCGGTTCGATCGAACCGGAACACCACCAAATCCTGCCCGCCTATGGTGAAGTCCGAAACGGGGGGCCGAGTGAGAGGTGTCATGTGACCAAACGAGTTGTGGTCTGGGGTACGGGTTTCGTCGGCAAGATGGTGATCGCCGAACTCGTCAAGCACCCGGGGTTCGAGCTCATCGGCGTCGGGGTGAGCAATCCGGAGAAGGCGGGCCGCGACGTCGGTGAGATATGCGGACTGGGCCGGTCGCTGGGGCTGACCGCCACCGACGACGTCGACGCTCTGATCGCGCTGCGGCCCGACGCACTGGTGCACTATGGCCCGACGGCCGCCCACGCCGACGACAACATCGCGCTCATCACCCGGTTCCTGCGTGCCGGCATCGACGTCTGCTCCACGTCGATGACGCCGTGGGTGTGGCCGAAGATGCACCTGAACCCGCCGAACTGGATTCAGCCGATCACCGACGCCTGCGAGGCCGGGCAGTCGTCGTGCTTCACCACCGGCATCGATCCCGGCTTCGCCAACGACCTCTTCCCGATGACGCTGATGGGGCTGTGCTCGGAGATCCGCACGGTGCGGGCCTCCGAACTGCTCGACTACACCAACTACGAAGGCGACTACGAGTACGAGATGGGGATCGGCAAGCCGCCGGAGCACCGACCGCTGCTTGAGAACCAGGACATCCTCGTCTTCGCCTGGGGCGCAACCGTTCCGATGATCGCCTACGCGGCGGGCATCGAGCTCGACGAGATCACCACGACCTGGGACAAGTGGGTGACCCCCAACGAACGCAAGAGCGCGAAGGGCATCATCCCTGCGGGCAACGTCGCCGCAGTCCGGTTCACCATCAACGGGATCTACAAGGGGGAGACCCGCATCCAGTTGGAGCACGTGAACCGGATCGGAGACGACGCCGCGCCAGACTGGCCATCGGGCAATGAGAACGACGTCTACCGAGTGGACATCGAGGGCACCCCGAGCATCTTCCAGGAGACGGCCTTCCGATTCACCGACGGCTCCGGCCGCGACGCCGCGGCCGCAGGCTGCCTGGCCACGGGACTTCGCGCGCTGAACGCGGTGCCCGCCGTCAACGACCTGCCGCCGGGCTGGGTGACCCCACTGGATCTCCCCCTGATTGCGGGAGCGGGCACAATTCGATGACGTGGCAGACGGGATAGGGCTCGCGGTCGGCGCCGCCAACCTGCGGGCGGTGGTGGTCGACCGAGCCGCACTGACGCGGACCGCGGTGCTGACGCTGTATCCGCACCGGCCGCCCGAGGTCGGCTTGCCCACCGAAAACCCCAACCTGGCCGAGCGTGGGCTGGTCATCGACGACTTCGTCGACCGGGTCGGTGATCCGGTTGGCATCGTCGCGCCCGACGGCTCGTCTCACCGCGCCGACCTGCTTCTCGCCGACGCCCTGCGGGCGATGCTCTACGCCGTGACCCGGGGCCAACCACCCGCGGGTCCGGTGGGCGTCACCCACCCCGCGCACTGGCGGCCGTCGGCGGTCGATGCTCTGCGCGGCGCGCTGGCGGCTGTGCCCGAGTTCGGCACGACAGGACCGGCGCCGCTGGTGTCCGACGCCGCGGCCGCGCTGACGGCGTTGCAGCACGACCCGGGTGTGCCCGCCCGCGGCGTCATCGCGGTGTGCGACTTCGGGGGCACGGGCACCAGCATTACCCTGGCCGACGCCGCGCACGGATTTGCACCTCTTGCGCCGACGGTCCGATACGCCGACCTATCCGGCGACCTGATCGATCAGGCCCTGCTCACCGGTGTGATCGCGGACCTCTCCGCGGCGGGATCGGTGGACCTGTCGGGAACCTCGGCGATCGGATCGCTCACCCGGCTGCGCGCCCGGTGTCGGGCGGCCAAGGAACGGCTGTCCACCGCCGCGGTTACCTCCATGCCCGCCGAACTGCCGGGAAATCGCGGCGAGGTTCGAGTCACCCGTAACGAACTCGACGACGCAATCCGTCGGCCGCTGGCCGGTTTCATCGAAGAACTAAAGGATGCATTGCAGCGCAGCGGTATCCGACCTGCGGACCTGGTCGCCGTTGCGTCGGTCGGCGGCGGTGCGCGCATTCCGATCATCACGACGACGCTGTCGGAGCATCTTCGGGTTCCGGTGGTGACGACTCCGCAGCCCGAACTGGCTGCCGCGATCGGCGCCGGCCTGAGGGCCGCCCGCGGCACCGTCGAGGAAGGTGCCACGTCGATGGCGGCGGTGCCTCCGGCCGCGGCGGCCGTGGTGCCCGACCCGGCCGGGCAGCCGACGTCCGGCATGTTCGGCGCGCTGGCATGGTCGGACGCCCAGGACGTTCCCGAAGTGGTCCCCGCTGCCGACTACGGCTATGCGGAGGGTGACCTCCCTCGTCCCCAACTCGCCTTCGCCGAGCCCGAGGATCGCGACCCCGACCAGGCCGCGCCGTTGCCCTGGTACCGTCATCCGTTCGCCATCATGGCCGCAGGCGTGGTGGTGGTGTTGGCGGCGATCGCCGGGGCCATCGTCCTGTTGACGAGCGGGGACGACGAACCACCACCGTCGGTCATCACGACCACGGCCACCACGCCGACGACCACGGCTGCCGCGCCGGCTCCGGCTCCACCGCCGCCGCCGCAAACTCAGGCACCGCAGACCCGCACCGTCACGCGCAGGCCCGCGCCTCCTGCGACTGTCACGCAGGCGCCACCTCCACCGCCGCCCACGAGCGAGGCCCCGCCGCCACCCCCGACGGAGGAGCCTCCACCGCCGACATCGGAGCCCCCGCCGTGGAGCCCGACTCCGCCGTACCCGACGATCCCGGGTCTGCCGTGGGTGCCGCTGCCGGGAGGTCAGCCGGTACAACCGGCTCCTTAAAGCGTGTCCAACCCCCTAGGCTCGGCGGCATGACGGCTACCTCACCCCCCGGTCGCTCCGATGGGGCCGCGCTTGCGCGGACTGCCCGCCGTACGGACGGCTTGCTCTTCGATCCGAACACCTACGACCCGCTGCATTTCGACGCCGAGACGCGCAGGCTGCTGAGGGCGACCATCGACTTCTTCGAGGGCCAGGGCAAGAAGCGCATCCTGGACGACGACCTCACCGCTGCGTGGCCCGCCGACTTCGTCGAGTTCGTCAAGCGGGAGAAGCTGTTCGCGACGTTCCTCACGCCCTCGGAGTTCGCCGACGGCAACCCCGACAAGCGCTGGGACGGTGCGCGCAACGCCGCGCTCGCCGAGATCCTGGGCTTCTACGGGCTCACGTACTGGTACACCGAGCAGGTAACCATCCTGGGGCTTGGGCCGGTCTGGCAGAGCGAGAACAAGGACGCAAAGCTCAGGGCCGCCGACGAGCTCGAGGCCGGGCACGTCATGGCGTTCGGGCTGTCCGAGCGCGAGCACGGCGCCGACGTCTACAGCACCGACATGGTGCTCATCCCGGCCAGCGAGGAGGACCGGGCCAACGGCATCCTCTACCGCGCGTCGGGGGAGAAGTACTACATCGGCAACGGCAACGTCGCGAGCGTGGTGTCGGTGTTCGGCAGGCGCGGTGACGTCGACGGGCAGGATGCGTACGTGTTCTTTGCCGCCGACAGCCGCCACGACAACTACCACCTGATCGGCAACGTGGTGCACATGCAGATCTATGTGAGCGCGTTCCGGCTGGAGAACTACCCGGTCCGTGCCGAGGACATCCTGCATACCGGCGTGGAAGCGTTTGCCGCGGCACTGAATACGGTGAACGTCGGCAAGTTCAATCTGTGTTCCGCGTCGATCGGCATGGCCGAGCACGCCTTCTACGAGGCCATCACACACGCGCAGAACCGCATTCTCTACGGCAACCCGGTCACCGACTTCACGCACGTGCGAGCCAATTTCGTCGACTCCTACGCGCGACTGGTCGCGATGAAGCTGTTCAGCCAGCGCTCCGTCGACTACTTCCGCAGCGCGAGCCGCGAGGACAGGCGCTACCTGCTGTTCAACCCGATGACCAAGGCCAAGGTCACGATGGAGGGGGAGACGGTGATGCGGTCGCTGCACGACGTGATCGCCGCCAAGGGCTACGAAAAGAACACCATGTTCCGCGAGGTCGCCCAGCTCATCGGCTGCCTGCCGCGACTGGAGGGCACCGTCCACGTCAACGTCGGCCTGGTGCTCAAGTTCATGCCGAACTACATGCTCAATCCGCTTGACTATCCAGCGATCCCGACCCGCAACGACGCGAGCGCCGACGTCTTCTTCTGGAACCAGGGGCCGACACGCGGCGCGGGCAGAGTGCAGTTCGCCGACTGGACGCCGATTTACGAAGAGCACGCCCGGATCCCGAACGTCGCGCGTTTCTACGAGCAGGCCAAGGCATTTCGGGAGCTGCTCGTCACCGCCGCGCCGGACGCCGACCAGCAGAAGGACCTGGACTTCCTCCTCAACGTTGGTCACCTGTTCTCGCTGATCGTCTACGGTCAGCTGATCCTCGAGCAGGCCGCCTTGACTGGTCTGGACGACGATATCGTCGATGCGATCTTCGACTTCCAGATCCGCGACTTCAGCATGTATGCCGTTGCGCTGCACGGCAAGCCGACGTCGACGGAGGCGCAGCAGGATTGGGCGCTCGGCGCCATCCGCAAGCCCGTGCCCGACGCCGAGCGCTTCGGTCGGGTGTGGGAGCGCGTGCGGGCCTACGACGGCGCCTACGAGATGGCGCCCTGACTCAGGCCATCTCAGGGACCCCTAGGTGGGCGATCACCAACTCGAAGTCGCGCTCCTCCTGGATCTGTGCGGCTGCCTCCGCGGACACCGAGCCTCTGAGACGGTCCATCTCGGCGCGGTTGCGCTCCATTGCATCGGCGCTCTCGAAGGCCATCGACGACACCCCCCGGCCCGACGTTCTGTCCACCAACAGGCTTGCGCTGCAAAAGCCTTCGAGTTCCTGCATTGCAGGTAGCGTCGACTTGAAGACTTCGAGGCCGGGATCGATCTGGTCGCGATCGACGTTGGCCCAAGTCACCCGGATGCAGGCGCCCTCGCCCGCTTCGTGTTCACGATGCAGGACCGCGATCTCCCATTCGTCGACGGTTGGGCTCGCACCTCCGAAGATCTCCGCGGCGCGGCTGCGAACCTCCTGGACAGCCGGTCCGCTCGCGCGCATGGCGTCCTCGGACTCCCAGGCACTGGTGATGATGCAGCGGCCGGATGACCGGTCGGCCGCCAGGGACAGGCCGATGTGTCCCTCCAGACCTTCGAGCAGGGGCATCACCTTGTCGCGGACGTAGGCAATGCCGGCGTCTACGGATGAGGGCATTGCCTCGATAGTTGTCGTTCGTGCATACACGATCTGCCTCCTATGGACGGGGCAGCGTCTCGACGGCGCCGCCGTCGGGTCTCATCGTCCTCCGCTGGCAGACGGCTGGCAATGGGCGCCCTGACGCCGGACACCGGTCGCCGTCGACCACGACGTCGAAGTCGAGGTTCAGCCGCATCGGCTTGGTCACCGACTGCCGCCAGGTTGCACGGGCGCCGTCGATTGCCAGGTCCTGCAAGGTCACGGTGTCGTCCCTCAACGTCGCCGATCCGGTGAGCGCGCCACCGGATTCGGCGAACGTGTAGGCGACGGCCAACGATCCGATCGGGGTCTTGATCGTGACGTCCCACGTACCGGCGAGCACTAGACCTCCACCGGCTCGCGGCCCGAATTGCGCCACACCGTCCCGCGCCGCTCGTAGTCGAACAGTGCTTCGACGGCGAGCGCCACCTTCGGCCCGTAGGTGCGGTCCAGCAGGTGCAGCGCGAGATCCAGTCCGGAGGTCACCGCGCCGGAGCTGACCAGGTCGCCGTCGTCGACCACACGGGCCGCTACCGCGGTCACGCCCGTCGCGTCCAGGACGTCCATGCCGAGGTGATGGGTGGCGGCCCGCCGGCCCTCGATGAGGCCCGCCATGGCCAGCGCAAGCGAGCCGCCGCACACGGTGGCCACCGTGACGTCCGGGTTCGCCAACGCCTTGCGCATCAACTCGACCGCCGCGGTCTCGCCGAACCGGGCCAGCAGTACGGGGATGGTGTCGACCTCGTCAGGGTCACCGTCGATGGGACCGCTGGCCCCGGGAACGATGACGTAGCCCGGCTTGGTCGGGTCGAGTTCAGCGGTGGCGTTCAGGACCAGACCGCGGGTCCCGCTGACCACCGGGCGCGCTCCCTCGGCAGACACCAGTTCCACTAGCAACTCGCCGCCGACGGCGTCGCTACCTGCGGCGAGGACTTCGAACGGCGCGATGACGTCGAGCGGGTCGAAACCGTCGAACAACAGGAGCTGCGCATGCATGCCGCTATCGTGGCCGCTGGAAGGCCTGACCGGCTAGTGGCCAGAACGCCATGCTACGCCGAGATCTTGCCACCGCCTGATACCGTCCCGCCATGCACACCGTTGTCATCGTCGCCTTGCCCGACACCATCGCGTTCGACCTCTCCACCGCCGTCGAGGTGTTCGGCCGGGTCCGGCTGGCAGGCGATCGCCCCGGCTACCGCGTGCAGGTGTGCGGGACCGAACCCGTCGTCACCGCCGGTCCGTTTCGCATCGCCACCGACCAGGGCATCGAGGCGCTCGCCGCAGCAGACACCATCGTCATTCCAGGGCGCAACCAACCCGCCGCCGAAACACCCGAGGTGTTGGAGGCGTTGCGGCAGGCATTCGACGCGGGCATCCGGATCGCCTCGATCTGCTCGGGCGCATTCACGTTGGCTGCCGCAGGCCTTCTCGACGGAAAGCGAGCGACGACGCACTGGCTGGCGGCCGAGGAGTTCCGCGCCATGTTTCCGGCGGTGCACCTTGACCCCGACGTGCTCTACGTCGACGAGGGCCAGGTCCTGACCTCGGCCGGCGCCTCTGCCGGCCTCGATCTGTGCTTGCACATGGTCCAGCGCGATCACGGTGCTGCGGTCGCAGCCGACGCCGCCCGGGTCGCGGTGGCGCCATTGCATCGCAGCGGTGGCCAGTCGCAGTTCATCCTGCGAAATCGACGCGGGCGGGAGGCCCCCGAGAAAGCCCTAGCCGAACGCACCGAGCTGGATGACGTGCTGGCCTGGATCGAGCGCGAGGCACGCCGCGACCTGGTGCTCGGCGATATCGCCGTGCACGCCGCGGTCAGCGTCCGCACGCTCAACCGTCGGTTTCGGGCCGAGACGGGACAGACCCCGATGCAGTGGTTGACCGGTGTCCGGGTGCGCCATGCGCAGCAGTTGCTGGAGACCACCTCACACGGTGTGGAGCGGATCGGACGCGAGGTCGGGTTCGCGTCGCCTGCCAACTTCCGTGAGCAGTTCCGACGGCTCGCCGGCGTCTCACCGCAGAACTACCGCAACACCTTCCGCGACCGCATCGCGGGCTGACGGTCAGTGGTGGGTGCGTTGGTTCTTCTCGATGACCACCAACGCCAGCGGTATCCGAACCCGTGTCGGTGCGGCGGCGAACCGCGCCGCGACCCCCGACTCGAGTTCGTCGAGGAACCGGCCGCGATGACCGTCGTCGCGTTCGTGCAGTGCCGCGGCCAGAGCGTGGAACGTCGACACGCGCAGGAACGCCGCCCACTGCGCGCCGAGAGTCGTAGCGTCCTTGTCGATCTGGTACTGCGTCCAGAATCGGTCCTCGGCGTCGAACACCTCGAGGTGTTGGATCGACAGCCTCTCGAACGTGCCCGAAGGCGCGAACGGGGACAGGAAGTCGCGGGCGCGGCGGCCGACGATGGGGATGGCCATCCGGTGCACCTCGTCCTCGGTGACCAGATTCCGGGATGACAGGTCGGCGAGCGTCTCCATCACGGCGTCCAGCAGCGGCCGGTAGCCGAACTCGCCGTCCTCGCCGATCGCCAGCGTCATCACCACCAGTCGCCCGCCCGGGCACAGTTCGCGACCGCGGAACGCGACGAACTCGTGCCAGTCGTGTGCGGCCTGTTTGGCGTAGGCGGTGCAGACGTTCTCGTCCCGGCTGGACGACACCACGACGTGATCGGGAATGGGGATCGGAGCCCGCCCCAGCCACTGGATCGACCACGACGACCAGGCCAGGTTCACGCTGTTGGACGGCAGTATCTGGGTGTAGAACGAGCGCCCCACCGCCGACGCGAACGACGCATGGTCCTTCTTGAGGTAGGTGTCCGGGTCGTCGCTCAACGTACGGAAGAGTTCGCTGAAGTCGTTCTGGGGCACGTCGGTGTGTGTGACCAGCACCGAGTGTTCGGGCCGGGTCCGCGCGCGCAACCTGCCGATCGCAGCGCCGATCGCCAGAATCGAGTTGTGCCCGGTCGCCGCGCCGTAGTCAGCGATGACGATGGGCCGCGGCGACCGGGGGATGGGCACCACGTTGGCAGCCTGCTCGAAAAGCGTTATCGCCCGCTGCAATCCGGCGGCCTGCAGCCGGGACCCTGCGGTGTAGGAGCCGCTGTCGACCGGCTCCGGCCGCACGACGATGCTCGATTCGGGCATGAGTCAAACGGTAGCCCAGAACTGGGCAGACGACCTGGCCGATTGGCGCGGCGGCACCGAGGTGGAAGTGACAGACTGCGCTCCATGAGTCGCCGGACCCCGCCGCGGGCCCTCACCATCGTCGCCGTGGCGACCATGGTGGTGTCGATCATCGGCTTCATCGCCACGTTGATCCTCAACGCCTTCGTTTTCGACGAGTACGACGCATACGGCGAGGTCCCGATTCCGGGCTCGAGCAGTCTGCACCTGCCCGCCGGTGAGGTGACGATCACCTTCCACACGGTGCTCATCGGCACCACCAGCGGCAGCGGCCTGCCCGTCCCGCCCTTGAAGTACCGCATCGTCGCTCCTGCAGGTGTCGCGGAGCCGCAGCTGACCGAGGACTACGGCAGCACGACGACGGTGAACAACGACGCACGGGTCCGCATCGGTTATCTGCACGTCCCAGCCGAGGGCACTTACGACATCACCACCGACGGCAATGTCAGCGCGTTCCTGGACCCGCGACTGGCGTTCGGCCACGGCAGCAGCTACGGCAAGCTGCCGATCATCTTCGCGGTGATCTTCGGCCTTGCCATCGTCGACCTGATCATCGCGCGAGTCTGGGCGGCCAGGGTCAGGCGCAGCGAGTCATCGGTGGTCGGCTACCAACCCCAGCCGGCTTACTCACCGCCACCAGCGACGTTCACGCAACCCGCCGACCCGTACCTCCCCACCGATCGGGGTGTCCGCATCGAGCAGCTCAACACGCTTGCCCGGCTGCGTGATTCAGGCGCACTCACCGAATCGGAGTTCGAGGCCGAGAAGAAACGGGTACTCGACGGGCGCTAGTGGCCCCGCGCGACCCACTCGTCGTAGTGCACGATCTCGTTGCCGATCACGGTGCTGTCGCCGTGCCCGGTGTAGACCACGGTCTCGCCGGGCAGCATGCCCAGGCGTTTCGAGATGGAATCGAGAATGGTCGGGAAGTCGGAGTAGGACCGCCCGGTGGCTCCCGGGCCGCCCTGGAACAGGGTGTCGCCGCTGACGACCGCGTTCAGGTCCGGCGCATACCAGCACACCGACCCCGGCGAGTGGCCGGGGGTGTGCAGTGCACGGAGTTCGACACCGCCGACCGAGAGCGTCGCGCCGTCCTCGAAGGACCGAAAGTCCTTGTCCGGATGGGTCATTCGCCACAGCACGTCGTCGGCCGGATGTAACAGGACCGGCGCGTCGAGCGTCTCGCCGAGCTCGGGTGCCACGGTGATGTGGTCGTTGTGGCCGTGTGTGCAGACCACCGCCACGACGTTGCGGCCGCCGACCGCTTCGATGATGGGTGCGGCGGAGTGTGCGGCGTCGAACACGATGACGTCGGAGTCGTCGCCGATCAGCCAGATGTTGTTGTCGACGTCCCAACTGCCGCCGTCGAGTTCGAACTTGCCGCTGGTGACGAGGCGATCGATGGCGACCACTAGAGGATCACCACGGACCGGAGCACCTCACCTGCGTGCATCTTGTGGAAGGCGTCCTCGATGCCGTCGAGTCCGATGCGCTCGGACACGAACTTCTCCAGCGGCAGCCGCCCCTGCAGGTAGAGGCTGATCAGGGTGGGGAAGTCGCGTTCGGGCAGGCAGTCGCCGTACCACGCCGACTTCAGTGACCCTCCGCGGGAGAAGAAGTCCACCAGCGGCATGTCGACGCGCATGTCCGGGGTCGGCACACCCACCAGCACAACGGTTCCGGCTAGATCGCGGGCATAGAACGCCTGCTTCCAGGTTTCGGGGCGGCCCACCGCGTCGATCACGACGTCGGCGCCGTTGCCGTCGGTGAGATCCTGGATGGTCTCGACGACGTCGAGTTCCTTGGCGTTGATGGTGTGGGTGGCCCCGAACTCGCGGGCCCACTTCAGTTTGGTGTTGTCCGTGTCGACGGCGATGATCCGCCTGGCGCCCACCAGCGCCGCGCCGGCAATCGCCGCGTCACCCACACCGCCACAACCGATCACCGCGACGGTGTCGTCCCGGCTGACCGCTCCGGTGTTGACCGCTGCGCCAAGGCCGGCCATGACACCGCAGCCGAGCAATCCGGCGACCGCGGGGTCAGCCTGCGGTTCGACCTTGGTGCACTGGCCCTGGTGCACCAGCGTCTTGTCGGCGAACGCGCCGATGCCCAGCGCCGGGGTGAGCTCGGTGCCGTCGGTCAACGTCATCTTCTGCTCGGCGTTGAAGGTGTCGAAGCAGTACCACGGCCTGCCGCGCTTGCAGGCCCGGCACTGCCCGCACACCGCACGCCAGTTCAGGATCACGAAGTCGCCGGGTTCGACGGCAGTCACACCCGCCCCGACCGACTCCACCGTGCCTGCCGCCTCGTGCCCCAGCAGGAACGGATACTCGTCGTTGATCCCGCCCTCGCGGTAGGTCAAGTCGGTGTGACACACCCCGCACGCGGTCACGTCGACGACCACCTCGCCAGGACCGGGGTCCGGGATGACGATGTCAACCAACTCGACGGGTTGCTTCTTGCTCCGGGAGATCACGCCGCGGACTGTCTGACTCATGACTACAACTTAAGGGGTGTCGATTTCCTGGTGGCAAGGGCCGGGGAAGTCGAAAAGACCGCTCTACGAAAAGTGAGGGAATTGCGTTCCCCCATCGCTCCCACCTGTAACCACCGCCCACCAGGGCAGCGGAATCAGCCAAGGAGAGCACACCATGACCACCACCACCAATCCCACCAAGTCCGACCGGCGTCGTCGCAATACGGCAGCCACACCGATCGTCGCCGCGGGCGCAGTAGCCTTTGGCGGACTGGTTGCGGCCGCACCGGCCAACGCCGCCGACGCTTACGTCGCCCTGTCCTACTCGCTGGAGTCCAAGGTGCCGGGCACGGCGGTCGCCGCCACCTCCGAGGCGGCGCGGATCGCGTCGCTGCAGAACTGCCAGAACAGCGGTGGCAACCACTGCGTGACCTACGTGATTGCTCAGAACAGCTGCGCGGCCATCGCCATCGGCACCGACCCCACCCTGCACCAAGAGTGGTCCAAAGCGACCAACTCGGTTGTGGAACTGGCCCGCAAGCAGGCACTTTCGAAGAACGGCGGCGGTGTCATCGGAACGTCGGGGTGCACGACCAACATGGTCATCGATCCGCCGCCGTTGGATCCCACGCCGCCGTCGGATCCCACGCCTCCGCCGCCTCCTCCTCCCGTCGACCCGCCCGTGGTGAACGACGACCGTGACAACGACGGTCTGAGCAAGCACGACGAGCTCTTCAAGCACCACACCAACCCGTTCCTGGCCGACACGGACTTCGATGGCGTCTTGGACGGGAAAGAGATCACCAACGGCACGAACCCGCTGAACCCTCTGTCCCACTGATCAGCGATTAGGCTCCTCCGCCATGAGCGCGTTGGATGCGATAGCGCACTGGCCGGTCCCGGCCGCCGCAGCTGCGGTGGTCGGGCCGTCCGGCGTGCTGGCGGAATTCGGCGACACCGAGCGCCGGTTCGCCCTCGCATCGGTGACCAAGCCACTGGTCGCGAGGGCGGTGCAGGTCGCGATCGAGGAGGGCGTCGTCGATCTCGACACCCCGGCCGGCCCGCCGGGGTCGACGGTGCGGCATCTGCTCGCGCACACCTCGGGCCTGTCGATGCGGACGGGTGAGGTCCAGGCGGAGCCTGGCAAGCGTCGCATCTACTCCAACTACGGCTTCGGCGTGCTCGCCGAGAACCTGCAGCAGGCGTCGGACATCGAGTTCGAGCGGTACCTGGCCGAAGCGGTCTTCGAACCGCTCGGCATGGGTTCCTCGGCACTCGTCGGCGGTGCGGAAGCCGCCGGGTACGGCGGGGAGTCGACGGTGGCGGACCTCGCCGCCTTCGCCGCCGATCTGCTGCGGCCCGCGTTGGTGTCGGCGCAGACGCACGCGGAGTCCATTGCGGTGCAGTTTCCCGGGCTGGCGGGTGTGCTGCCCGGCTTTGGGGTCCAACGGCCGAACGACTGGGGTCTGGGCTTCGAGATCCGCGACGGCAAGTCACCGCATTGGACGGGATCGTCGAACTCGGGTGAAACCTTCGGGCACTTCGGCCAGTCGGGCACGTTCATCTGGGCTGATCCCACCGCTGACCTGGCCCTAGTCGTGCTCACCGACCGTGACTTCGACCAGTGGGCCTACCCGCTGTGGCCGGCGCTGTCTGATGGAGTGCTGAGAGAATTCCGTGCACACTAGCGCAACACGTGTCCCACAAGGCACAATAGACACGCACGAAACAACTGCATCTTTACCTTTTCGGAATCACCAGGTCGTTGGGGAAGACGTCCCTGTGAAGCCGAAGGAGCAAATGATGCGTGCGTCGAACCAGTTCGCCGACACGACGACCGGTGTGGTGTACGTCCATGCCTCGCCTGCGGCGGTATGCCCACATGTGGAGTGGGCGCTTTCGTCGACCCTGTCGGCGCGAGCGAACCTCAAGTGGACACCTCAGCCCGCCATGCCCGCACAACTGCGCACCATCACCAACTGGCGCGGTCCCGTCGGGACCGGAGCCCAATTGGCCAGCGCGCTGCGGTCGTGGTCGGTGCTGCGGTTCGAGGTGACGGAGGACCCGAGCGAGGGCGTCGACGGCTACCGCTGGTGCCACACCCCCCAACTAGGCCTGTGGGCCGGAACGATGAGCGCAAACGGCGACGTCATGGTCGGCGAAATGCGCCTTCGCGGGTTGATGGCGTCCGGGGCGGACGCCCTTGCCGCCGAATTGGATACGGTGCTCGGCACCGCCTGGGACGAAGCGCTGGAGCCCTACCGCGGTGGCGGCGACTCCGCCGAGGTCAGCTGGCTCAACCGCGGGGTCGGCTAGGGTCTCTCGCGCTGGCTACGGCCGCAAGATCTTCAACGCGCCGGGCACCGCGGACACCTCGACCGGCAACGGGCAGACGAACTCGCCGTCCGCATAGGCGTTGATACCGGGTGAGTCGACGGTGATCACCTTCGCCCGCGCCGTCCGCACCGCGTCGAGGTCGACGTGAGTGCCCTTGAATACGGTGGGAAACAGCCGGATGAGCTTGGTTCGTGACGCGGAGGCCACCATGGTGACGTCGAGTAGGCCGTCGGAGTGGTCGGCGCCCGGGCAAATCAGCATGCCGCCGCCGTAACTCTTCGTGTTGCCGAATGCCGCCAGGGTGAGTTCGGTGACCAGTTCCTCGCCTCCGTCGAACGTCAGCCGGAACGGCAGCAGCCGCAACTGCGACAGTTCGGCCACCATCGCCAGGTTGTAGCGCATCCGGCCGCGCGGCCAGCGCATGCGGTTGGTGCGGTCGGTCACCAGCGAGTCGAAACCCGCGGCCAACACGGTGCCGAACCAGCGGTCGGTGCCCTCGGCCCCACGAATGCAGCCCAGGTCGACGGTCTCGGTGCGGCCGTCGACGACCACGTCGGCGGCCGCTGCGGGGTCCTTCGTGGGAATGCCGAATTCGCGTGCGTGGTCGTTGCCCGTACCGGCCGGGATGATCCCGAGGGGAATCTCCGTCTGCGCAAGGACCTGCAGGGCGAGCGAGACGATGCCGTCACCGCCGACGACGACGAGCGCGTCCATACCGCGTTCGAGGGCGCCTTCGACGAGTTGTCGCGCGTGCTCGGCGTCGGTGCCCGCGATGGCGACGACGTCGACACCACGGCGATGGAACTGTGCGACGGCCCGCTCGGTCGCGTGCGACGCGCTGCCGTGCCCCGACGCGGGGTTGGTCAACAACGTGACGCGACCCTCGATGGTCACGGGATGAGCTTGCCCGGGTTGAGGATTCCGGTCGGATCCAGCACGCGCTTCACCGCTCGAAGTACCTCGACGCCGAGATCGCCGACCTCGTCGCGCATCCACGGCCGGTGGTCGGCGCCGACGGCGTGGTGGTGGGTGATGGTCCCGCCGCTGCGGACCATCGCGTCGGACGCCGCGGACTTGGCCTTGCGCCACTGCTCGATCGGGTTGCCGCGCTGGCCGGCGACGACCGTGAAGTACAGCGACGCCCCGGTCGGATACACATGGGAAATGTGGCACAGCACCAGTGCCGGAGTGCCGGTTTCGCCGAGCGCAGTGGTGAGCGCATCCGTCACCGCCGCCTTGAGCGTGCCGAGGTTGGACCAGTTGGTCGCGGTCTCCAACGTCTCGCACAGCGCGCCCGCGGACAGCAGCGCGTCCCGCAGGTACGGCGCCCCGTATCGGCCGTGCTCCCAGGCCCGCCCGGGCGCGTCGCCCAACGACGTGCCGCCGTGCGCCTCGAGCACCGCCCGTGTCTCGGCGTGTCTGCTCTCGGTGTGTGCCGCCGTGCCCTCGAAAGTGGTGATCGCCAGACAGCCGCCGGTGACGCTCTGTTCGCCGATGGTCTCGGTGGTGGCGAGGTTCACGCCCGTCTCCGCCTCGTCCGACAGCCGGATCACGGTCGGGCCCGTCCCGGTCTGGGCCACCGCCCGCAGCGCCGCGGCGCCGGTGGCGAAGTCGGGGAAGGACCACGCTTCGTATCGCGTGGTCTCCGGAACGGGATGTACCCGCACCCGCACCCTGGTGATCACGCCGAAGACGCCCTCGGAGCCGATGATCAGTTGGCGCAGGTCCGGGCCCGCCGCGGACGCCGGGGCCCGGCCCAGATCGAGCACCCCCGCCGGAGTGACCGCCGTGACCCCGCGGACCATGTCGTCGAAGCGGCCATATCCCGCCGAGTCCTGGCCCGACGACCGCGTCGCCGCGAAGCCGCCGATGGTGGCGAACTGAAAGCTCTGCGGGAAGTGGCCGAGCGAGAAGCCCCGCTCGCCAAGCAGTCGCTCCGCCTCCGGTCCGGTGACGCCGGCGCCGAGCTCGGCCTCGCCGGACACCTCGTCGAGA
Source organism: Mycobacterium sp. (assembly GCA_032162385.1). GTDB lineage: Bacteria > Actinomycetota > Actinomycetes > Mycobacteriales > Mycobacteriaceae > Mycobacterium. The sequence goes on along the minus strand of JAVRPF010000571.1, from coordinate 6,876 downwards.
CGGTGCAGTTGGTCGAAACGCCGCAGGTCCAGTGAGACGACGGCCTTGAAGTCGCCGCGGATGGGGTCGACGCCGCCGACCACGGTGGTGCCGCCGCCGAACGGGACGACGGCAATGCTCTGCTTGGCACAGAACCGGAGCACCTCGGCCACCGCTTCTTCGTCGCCTGGCAACAGCACTGCGTCGGGCGCGTCCTGCGCGCCGGAATCTTTGCGGCGCAACAGGTCCAGTGTGGACTTGCCGCCGGCTCGCAGCAGCCTGCCGTAGTCGTCGGAGATGCAGTGCGCGTCGCCCACGATGGCCACCAATGCGTCCCGGTCGACGTCCGACAAGGCCGACGGCCGCAGGCGCACCTGGTCCGCGGGCAGTTCGGCGCTCGGCGCACCGCCGACCCCGAGGGCCTGCTCGAGCAGGGTGCGGATTCCGTCGGAGAGCGGCGTGGCTGCCGCCGGGTCGCCCCAGGCATTCCACTTCATCGGGGGCAGCAGGTCATCCGGTCGAGTCATGTGTTACAGTATTACAGATGCTGTCAATCAGTAACGCAGAGTCGCCGCAATCGGTCGAGGAGCGCATCCTCGACGCCGCGGCCGGCTGCGTGATCGCATACGGCGTCGACCGTGTGACGCTTGCCGAGATCGCCCGGCGTGCCGGCGTCAGCCGTCCGACGGTGTACCGGCGGTTTCCGGACACCCGCTCGATCCTGGCGGCGCTGCTCACCATGCGGATCACCCACGCCCTCGAAGACGTGCCCAGCCGCGGCGTCGGCCGCGAACCGATGGTCGAGCGCATCGTGGCGGTGGCCGAGCGCCTGCGCCGCGACGTCATCATGTCCGTGCTGCACCAGGCTCCGGATCTCGCGATGGTCTATCTGTCGGAGCGCCTTGGCACCAGCCAGCAGATCCTGCTGGATACCGTGACTGGCGAGATCAAGCTCGCGCAGGACGACGGCAGCGTCCGTCCTGGCGACGCCCGCCAATTCGCCGCCATGAGCCTGCTGATCACCCAGTCGACGATCCTGTCGGCCCGGCTGGTCGAGCCGATCCTCGATGCCGGAACCCTGGCAGGCGAGCTGACCCGTGCCCTGAACGGATACCTGACTCCATGACGTCCTCCACTGCGCTCAACGCCGCCCGCCGTGCCTCCGACCTGGCCGCGCTCGGCGACGGCGCGACGGTCGACGTCGTCGTCATTGGTGGCGGCATCACCGGGACGGGGATCGCGCTGGACGCCGCGGCGCGCGGTCTGTCGGTGGTGCTGGTGGAGAAGCACGACCTGGCGTTCGGCACCAGCCGGTGGAGCTCGAAGCTGGTCCATGGCGGCCTGCGCTACCTGGCCACCGGCAACGTCGGCATCGCCCGCCGCAGCGCCATCGAGCGCGGAATCCTGATGACGCGCAATGCACCTCATCTGGTGAAGGCGATGCCGCAACTTGTTCCGCTGCTGCCGTCGATGAACTCCGCCTCGCGCGCGCTGGTGCGGTTCGGTTTCGTCGCGGGCGACGGACTGCGCAAGCTGGCGGGGACGTCGGCTGCGACGCTGCCGCGGTCGCGCCGCGTCGGTGCGGCGCGAGCGGTGGAGTTGGCGCCGACCGTGCGCCAGGCGGGTCTCGACGGTGCCCTCCTGGCCTACGACGGCCAGCTCATCGACGATGCGCGCCTGGTCACGGCCGTCGCGCGGACGGCAGCCCAGCACGGGGCCAGAATTCTTACGCGCGTGGCGGCGTCGAATGCGACGGGCACTTCGGTGACGCTGACCGACCAGCTCACCGGCGAGTCCCTCGAGGTGTCCGCGCGTGCGGTGATCAACGCCGCGGGCGTCTGGGCGGGCGACATCGACTCGTCGATCCGGTTACGGCCCAGCCGCGGAACGCATCTGGTGTTCGACGCGGCGGCGTTCGGCAATCCCACCGCGGCACTGACGATTCCGATACCCGGCGAGCTCAACCGCTTCGTGTTCGCCATGCCCGAGCAGCTCGGTCGGGTGTACCTCGGGCTCACCGACGAGGACGCGCCAGGGCCGATTCCCGACGTGCCGGAACCCAGTTCGGCGGAGGTGGCGTTCCTGCTCGACACCGTCAACACGGCGCTCGACGTCGCACTGGGGCCGGCCGACGTCATCGGCGCCTACGCCGGGCTGCGGCCGCTGATCGACCTGGGGTCGGTTCGGAGGGCAGGAGCGAAGCGACCGGGGGATGAGGTCAGCACCGCCGACGTGTCGCGCGACCATGCGGTCGTCGAGTCGCCGTCCGGCGTGATCAGCGTCATCGGCGGCAAGCTGACGGAATACCGGTTCATGGCCGAGGATGTTCTCGACCGGGCGATCACGCTGCGCGGGCTGACGGCGACCGCGTGTCGTACCCGCAACCTGCCGCTCGTCGGTGCGCCGTCGAACCCCGTTGCGACGCTGCGGTCGCCGGTCGATCTGCCGTCATCCCTCGTTGCCCGCTACGGTGCCGAGGCGCCCAATGTCATCGCGGCCGCCGGCTGTGACCGGCCGAGCGAGCCCGTCGCCGACGGAATCGACGTCACCCGAGCGGAATTCGAGTACGCGGTGACGCACGAGGGTGCTCTCTCCGTGGATGACATCGTGGATCGCCGGACCCGCATCGGGCTGGTCCAGGCCGACCGCGAACGGGTCGTCACCGTAGCCAAGGAACTCCTCAGCCGATGTAACCGGTGAGCCGTTTCGAGCAAAAGGCGTGCGCGCGAAAGCGCGAGCATCGAAGATCGCGGCATGCGGATGGTGATCGCGACAGCGGCGGTGCTCGTCGGATCGATGGCGGCGGCCGGCTGTGGCGGAGCTCGGCAGGACACGGTCGCGTCGACGACCTCGGTACAGTCGTCGCCGACCACCCGTCCGACGGCGGCGCCGGCAACCACCACGGCGTCTGGTCCCGAGTCGGGGGTCTCGAACGGCAAGGAGTACACCGTCACGACGACGACGATCGAGGGCGACTCGACCGACGGCAGGGGCAGCTGGAATACCGAGTTCGGCTTGCTCGCAGGCGGAGATCCCGCCGTCGTCCAGGCGTTCAACGGCGCCAGTCAGGCCGCCGCTCACCATCAGGTCGACGACGCCACCAAGGCCGCCGCAGGCGGAACGACACCGTGGACCTTCGAATCGACGGGGCACGTGACGTTCCGACCCATCGCGGTGGCGCAGATCATCTACGGCAGCATGGGTTACGGCGCGCACCCCACGCCCTACATCGGCACGATGGTGATCGACAGCCGAAGCGCCGACCCCGTCATGCTGGTCGACCTGTTCACCGACCAACAGGCCGGGCTCAGTCGGCTGTCCGAACAGGCCACGAAGATCCTCGCCGCCGACGGCATGAACCTGGGCCCCGACGAGCCGGGTGCGGCGCCGAAGGCGGAGAACTTCGCCAACTGGATACCCACCGCCGAAGGCCTGGAGATCCACTTCGCGCCTTACCAGTTCGGCGTGGCGCTACCTGCGGTCATCACCGTGCCGTGGCCCGCGCTGACGGACGTGCTGGCGCCAGCGATGGCGGACATCGCGAACGGCTGAGCTACAGCGGGATGTTCTTGTGCCTGCCGCGGCGCGCGGGCGCTTCGGCCAACGCCTGGGTGAGCACGCTGCGGGTGTGCGCAGGATCGATCTTCGCGTCCACCACGCCGATCTCGATGGCGCTGTCCACGCCGCCCGCGATCCGCTCGTGCTCGGCGGCCAGCTCCTCGTGCAGCGCCTCCCGCTCCTCGGCAGGTGCGGCCGCAAGCTTCTTCTTGTGCAGGATGCCGACCGCGGCCTTGGCGCCCATCACCGCGACCTCGGCGTCCGGCCAGGCGAATACCTTCGTCGAGTTGAGCGACCGCGAGTTCATCGCGATGTAGGCGCCGCCGTAGATCTTCCTGGTGACCAGGGTGACCCGCGGAACCGTGGCCTCGCCGAAGGCGTGCAGCAGCTTCGCGCCGCGGCGCACGACGCCGCCCCACTCCTGATCGACACCGGGCAGATAACCCGGCACGTCAACCACGACGACCAGCGGAATGCCGAAGGCGTCGCACAGCCGCACGAAACGGGCTGCCTTCTCGGCGCTTTCGGAGTTCAGGCAGCCGCCAAGGCGCAGTGGGTTGTTGGCCAGCACGCCGACCGAACGACCGGCCAGTCGACCGAGACCGACCACCATAGACGGTGCCCACTTGCCCTGGAGCTCTTCGAACGGGGTGTCAGCGTCGAGCAGCGCGGTGACCAGCGGGTGCACGTCGTAGGCGCGGCGCGGGGAATCCGGGAGCAGCGCGTGCAGGTCGGTGTCCCCGGCCTCGGCCTTGCTACGGTCGAAATGTCCCTGCTGGCAGAACAATCCGATCAGGCGACGGCCACGCGCGTAGGCGTCGAGCTCGTCGTCGGCGACGATGTGGCAGACCCCCGACTTCTTGTGATGTGTGTCCGGACCACCGAGCGAAGCCATGTCGACGTCCTCGCCGGTGACACTGCGCACGATGTCCGGGCCGGTGACGAACACCCGGCCCTCGGGCGCCATGATGACGACGTCGGTCAGCGCAGGCCCATAGGCCGCGCCCCCGGCGGCGAACCCGACGACCACAGAGATCTGCGGGATGTAGCCGGACGCCCGGATCATCGCCTCGAACATCAGGCCGACCGCGTGCAGCGCCTTGACACCCTCGGCCAGCCGGGCGCCGCCGGAGTGCCAGATGCCCACGATCGGGCTCTGCTCCTCGATGGCGGTGTCATAGGCGTCGACGATGTGCTTGCACCCGTCGATGCCCATCGCGCCGCCCATGACGGTGCCGTCGGTGCAGAACGCGATGGTGCGTGCGCCGTTGATGGTGCCCCCCGCGGCGAGCACGCCCGAGCGGTCTCGCTCGTGCAGGAGCTCGACGGTGCCGTCGTCGAAGAACGTGCTCAGGCGGAGCAGCGGATCGCGCGGGTCTAGCGACTCGGCGGCCGTGTCTGGGGCCATGATCGTCATTGAAACCTCCTGTGCCGTCGGACTTTAGCTCCCGACGAGCACTCAGTACTTCCCGAAGGCGAGCGCTACGTTGTGCCCGCCAAATCCGAACGAATTGTTGATCGCGTACTTGTAATTGCCCTGCCGCGGGTCCCCGGCGACCACGTCCAGATCGATCTCCGGATCGAGGTTGCGCAGGTTCAGCGTGGGCGGGACGACTCCGTCCCGCAACGCCAGCACGGTCAGGACGGACTCCACGGCGCCGACCGCGCCGACGGAGTGGCCGAGCGCCGACTTCGGCGCGTAGACCGCCGGCCTGTGGGTGCCGAGGGCGTTGTTGATGGCCTTGCCCTCTGCCACGTCGCCGACCGAGGTTCCGGTTGCGTGCGCGTTGACGTGGTCGATGTCCGCCGGGCTCAGCCCGGCGAGCTGGATTGCACGGGTGATCGCGTGCCCGGCCTGGTTACCGGTGGGGTCCGGCGCCACGATGTGGTACCCGTCCGAGGTGACGCCCGCGCCCATCAGCCGCGCCATGATGTTGGCGCCGCGGGCCTTGGCGTGCTCCTCGGTCTCGATGACCATCAGGGCACCTGCCTCGCCGAACACGAAGCCGTTGCGGTCCTTGTCGAACGGTCGGCAGGCGCCGGCCGGATCGTCGTTGGTGGTGGACAGCACGATCCGCATCTGGGCGAACCCGGCGATCGGCACGGCCTCGATCTTGGTCTCCACCCCACCGCAGATCACGATGTCGGCCTCGCCAAGCACGATGTTGCGCCACGCGTTGGCGATGGCCTCGCTTCCGGAGGCGCACGCCGAAACCGCGGTGACGACGCCGGCCTTGGCCTTGCGCTCCAGGCCGACCGCCGCCGCAGCCGAGTTGGGCATGTACATCTGCACGGCGAGCGGGGACACGGCCTTGAGGCCCTTTCCTCGCATGTCGTCGTAGGCGTAGAGCAGTTCCTCGCTGCTGCCCATGCCGGTGCCGATCGAAACCATCAGACGCCTGGTGTCGACGTCCGGCGAGCCGGCGTCAAGCCACGCCCGCCGACCGATGACGGTGGCCATCTTCTGCAGGTAGGACAGCCGACGCAGCTCTACCCGCGTCAGATCCCCTTCGAAGTCCTCCAGGAGATGTCCACCGATGCGAACGGGCAGATCGTACAGCTCGACGAAGTAGTCGTCCAGCGTGCGGATCCCGCTCTCACCGTCCAGCAGCCTCTTCCACGTGCCTTCAGCATCGGTCGCAAGGGCAGTCGTCATGGCAAATCCGGTGACGACCACATCGGGGAGACCCGTCCCCGTAGTCAACACTGCCATTACCGCTCCGAACGTTCCTCTCCGTAACTCACGAACGACTCAGTAGCGCCCGAAGGCCAGGGCGACATTGTGTCCACCGAACCCGAACGAGTTGTTGATCGCGTACTGGTATTCGCCGTATCGAGGCTCACCCGCAACGACATCGAGATCGATCTCGGGATCGGGTGTCTCGTAGTTCAGAGTCGGTGGGATGACGCCGTCGCGCAACGTCAGCACCGTCAGGATGGATTCGAGCGCACCGACCGCACCGATGGAGTGGCCCAGCGCCGACTTCGGCGCGTACACCGCGGCATGTTCCACACCGGCGGCGCGGATGGCGTTCGCCTCCGCGGTATCACCGATCGGCGTGGCCGTGGCATGCGCGTTGACGTGCTGGATGTCCTTGGGGGACAGCCCCGCCGTTTCCATCGCCCGCTTCATCGCATGTCCGGCGCGCAGGCCGTCCGGCGCCGGCGCCACCATGTGGAAGGCGTCCGACGAGATGCCTGCACCCATCAGCCGAGCCAGTGGCTTGGCGCCGCGGGCCTTGGCGTGCTCCTCGGTCTCGATGACCATGAGCGCACCGGCCTCGCCGAAGACGAACCCGTCCCTGTCCTTGTCGAACGGTCGTGACGCCCCTTCGGGGT
>JAVRPF010000570.1:0-10955 GCA_032162385.1 Mycobacterium sp. | reverse complement strand
GCCGTCATCGGCCTGCGCAATCCGACGGCGCCGCCACTGGTCATCCGCCAGTGTTCCGACGGCGGCGTGTTCACCGACTTCCACCTCGGTGCGGCCTACGAGGGCCCACCGGGCCACGTGCACGGGGGAGTCGCGGCGCTCATCCTCGACCACGTCCTTGGCGAGGCAGCGAGCTCTGCCGAGAAGCCCCGGCTCACCGGCACCATCACGGTGCGCTACCTGCGCACCACCCGGCTCGGACCCTTGCGCGCCGAGGCCAGGATCGACCGGACCGAGGGCGTCAAGACCTTCGCTATCGGCCACCTCGCCGACGACGAGGGCGTCACCGTCCGGGCCGAAGGCGTATTCATCCAACCGCGGTGGGCCCGCGGCGGAGCCGATTCTCCGGCAGCGGTCAACTTGGCGCAGAGGACCGTTCGGCATCCGTCGAGATAAGGCCGAGTTGGGTTGTGATGGTGCCGATCTCGGTGACGAGGACACGCGCCGTGGCGTCGTCGGAGCCGGACAGTTCGGCACGGACCCGCTGCGCGGCCTCGGCCAACCGGCCCACGTCCACCCGCCATGGCGAACCCGGGGTGGCCGGGTCACCGCACAACGCCTCCACGTAGGAGTCGACCGCGACGGTGAAGTCCCGACTCAGCGCCGATGGCGGTTGAGCGGGCAGGCTCGCCTCGAGCGCCGCACAGGCCGCGGTCACCGCGTTGAGCGCGTTGCGATAGGACCGCAGCCAGCGGCGGAATGGCCGGTCCTGTGACCAGCTGGCACCCGCGGCGGCCTCGAACGCCGCACGGGAACGGAACGCGCGTTCCCACGCCGACGACAGCGCCTCGGCCGGGTCGTCCAGCCGATGCACGAAGGCCTTGATCACCGTTGCGGCGTAGTCGGTCTCGGTCTTGAGCAGCTCGCCGGCGCGTTGCCGCAGCCGGACCAGCGCGTCGTCGGGGACCGCGACGTGGGCGAGTACCGCGAGGGCTCCGCCGATCAGCGTGGCCAACAACCTGTCGCCCACTGCGGCGGCCCCGGCGGTGCCGCCGATGTCGATGAGGAACACGATGGCCGCAGCCAACGCCGCGCTCAGCGCCAGGTACCCGAAACCGGACACCGCGTAAGCCACGCCGAGGAACGCCACTGCGAACGCCACTGCGAGCAAACCGGTTGGGTGCAGCAACAGGATCAGCGCCGACGCCAGCACGATGCCCACGACGTTTCCCGCGACCCGGCCGACGCACCGGGTGTAGGTATGGGCGGTCTCGGGGCGCAGCACCATCACGACGGTGAGCGGGATCCAATACCCGTGCGGGACATCGGCGAACCGCGCGACCGCGACGCCGATGGCAGTAGCCGACGCCAGCCGGACGGCGTGCCGCAGCACGGGGGAGCTCCAGGCGAGATGGCCGCGCATGGCCGCCACCATCGATCCAAGGCGGCCCGGCAGACGCGGGCGCCGAAACTGCGCGAGGTCGGCGGCCTCCGGTGAGGCGTTCCCGAAACGGAGTGTCACCGCGTCCCGCAATTGCTCCGAAAGTCGCTGTACGAGTGCCATTTCCGGTCCCGCGGCAGTGCTGGCGACGGCATCGAAGCGACCCATCGCATACCCGGCCGTCTGGCGCTGGGACCGATCCGGTTCGGCGACCGCCGTCAGCACGTCGGACGCGGCCGCCAACACGCGCGAGCCGACGTCGCCACCCTTCGACTTTCCGGCGATCGCGGTCACGGTGACCGAGATCCGTTCGGGCAGGCCGTACCACGCCCGGTAGGCCAGCGGGCGCCGCCGGGCCTGCGCATCGGTCAGCGTGAACGCCTCACGCAGCCAGAGCAGGGGCTCCGGGTCGACGTGCCCGGTCGGATCGTCGGCCAGACTGCGCGCATCGGCGGCCAGTGCGCGATAGGCGCGCGCCAGTCCTTCCCTCTGGACCCGCCAGCGGCGCCGCGGCCAGATGGCGACGAGGGCGGCCTGGGCCAGCCCACCTGCCACCGCGAGCGCGGTGGCAGTGACGGTGCCCGACCACGTGGGCTCGGTCGGCGGCAGGGTCACCAATAGTGCACTCCCGGCCGCGGCGATGAGTCCGGCGTTCGCGCTCGCGGCCCACGCCATTCCCGCTGCGAAGCACCACAGCCCCGCGACCGCGGTGAACACGGCGCCGTACGACGAGAAGGTCGACGCCAACAGCACCGCGACACCCATCACCGCCGACACGCCCATCACCAGGAATATCCGGCCGCGTGGACTGTCCTGCAGGGCGGTGGCGCCCGCGATCGCCGCGGCACCCGCGGCGGCGGTCGCCGCGCTAGTGCCGCCCCAGTGCAGCCCTGCACCCGCAACGAGCAGGACACCGAGCAGGCTGCGCACGACGCCACCAACGTCGGGCATCGTCGGCCGTAGGGCCAGGCCCTTGATCACCGAACCATTGTGACCCGTCGGGTCGACGCCGGCGGGAAGGCTGGCGGCGGTACGTTCGTGCGGTGGAGAAAGTGATCATCACGATGCGGCGCGAGGCGGTCGATGACGCGTGGTGCGAGAGGATCCGCACCGACATCGCCCAGGATCTGCTGCGGCTGGGCCTGACCGGTTTGACCGTGAACGTCCGCGACGGCGCCGTGCGCGACTCTCTGATGACGTTGACCACGCTGGATCCTCCGGTGGTCGCGCTCGTCAGCCTGTGGACGCAGCAGTACTACGGCGATCAGGTCCGCGCCGCACTCGCCCTGCTGAAGATGGAGTGTGAGGCGGTGGCCGCGTATCTGGTCACCGAGTCCGTTCCCTTGCCCGCGCCCGCCACCGCTCTGGGGGCACGCACCGACGGATTCGCCAACGTCGCGCTGCTGCGCCGTCCCGCGGAGCTCGACCCCGAAACCTGGTTCGCCCGTTGGCACATCGACCACACACCCGTTGCGATCGCAACGCAGTCGACGTTCGGCTACAGCCAGAACGCGGTGGTCCGGGTCCTCACACCGGGCGCACCGGACCTCGACGCGATCGTGGAGGAGTTGTTTCCCATCGAGGCCACCAAGGATCTGCACGCGTTCTTCGGCGCGGCCGACGACGCCGATCTGAGCGACCGGATGAACAGGATGGTGGCCAGCACGTCGGCGTTCGGCGCCAACAAGAACGTGGACACCGTCCCCACCAGTCGCTACGAGTTCCGATCGCCATTCTCACGGGAGGACGTCGAATGACCACACTGCAGGAAGCCGCGGGCCTCGCGTCGCAGGAGAGCGGCCTGTGCATCGTGTCGACCGTGCGCGCCGACGGCACCGTGCAGGCCTCCCTAGTGAACGCCGGCGTGCTTGCCCACCCCTCGACCGGCGAACCCACTCTGGCGTTCGTCACCTACGGCAAGGTGAAACTGACCAACCTGCGGGCACGTCCGCAGATCGCGGTGACGTTCCGCAACGGCTGGCAGTGGGCGACGGTGGAGGGCAACGCCGAACTCGTCGGCCCGCACGACCCGCAACCGTGGTTGGTCGACCCCGAAGCGCTGCGCCTCCTGCTGCGCGACGTGTTCACCGCCGCAGGCGGCACCCACGACGACTGGTCCGAATACGACAGGGTGATGGCCGAACAGGGCCGCACCATCGTGTTCGTCGCACCCACGCGCGTGTACTCCAACGGCTGACACATACGCTGCTGCCGTGCTCGTGCAGATCGACGATGCGAACGGGGTTCGCACCCTCACCCTCAACCGGCCCGAGGCGCTCAACGCGTTCAACGAGGCCCTCTATGACGCGACCACCGTCGCGCTACGTGCCGCCGACGAGGATCCGACGATCGCGGTGGTCATGCTGACCGGTGCCGGACGGGCGTTCAGCGCGGGCAACGACCTGAACGAGATGCAAGCACGGATCACGGACCCTGACTTCCAGCCGGGGAAGCACGGGTTCCCTGGCATGATCGAGGCTCTGACTACCCTGCGCAAGCCGCTGATCCTGGCGCTGAACGGGCTCGGCGTCGGCATCGGCGCCACCGTCATCGGCTACGCCGACCTGGTCTTCATGTCCTCGACCGCCAGGCTGAAGTGCCCGTTCACCAGTCTGGGCGTCGCGCCGGAGGCGGCCTCGTCCTACCTCCTGCCGCAACTCGTCGGCCGGCAGAACGCGGCATGGATCCTGATGTCGTCGGAGTGGGTGGATGCCGATGAGGCGCTCCGAATGGGACTGGCCTGGAAGGTCTGCGCACCGGACGAACTGCTGCCCGAGGCCCGGCGGCACGCCGAAGTGCTTGCCTCCCGGCCGATTCCAAGCCTGATGGCGGTGAAGAAAACGATCTTGGATCCGATGCGCGCCGAGATCGCCGCCGGGTTGGAGCGCGAATACGCACAGTTCGCCGAGTTGATGGGCGGCGCTGCCAACGCCGAAGCCCTCGCCGAGTTCGCCGACCGCCGTGGTTCCTCGGACTGACTCAGCGGCTCGCGTGTTGCGGGCACTCCTGGACCGTGGACGCAGCGATGATGGCGCGGACGGTTCGACGGCATCGGCCGCAGTCGGCACCTGCACCGCACGCGTCGGCAATCTGCTTGGACGTGGCGGCCCCGCTGGCGACGAGATCGGTGACCACCTGACTGGTGACCCCGGTGCACAGGCAGACGAACATCAGCTCGCCCGCTCGTCGACGGCCATCAGGTGAGCGAGCGTCCCGACGAACACCGTCGGATGGGCGCCGGGCTCCTGCCCTCTGGTCACAATTCCGGAGTCGCTGCGCTCCTGCCCTCCGAGCGACATCCACTCCGCGGCGGCATCCGGGTGATCGATCCAGCGCCTGGCGCTGATCTCGTCGTCGATCTCCTGCAGGATCATCACTTCCTGCCCGTCGTCGAACGCCCTGTACACCCAGATCTTGCGGACCCCGGCCTGCTTGAACCGATCGGCGGCGCCGTGCACCTTGGCCATCAGCGTCGCGACGTCCTCGATGAGGGTGATCACCCCGACGATCACACGCGAGACCACGTCGTCCGGTGACGGTTCGTAGAGGTCGATCTTCTCGACGACCTCGCCGGCGAATATCGCCGGAATGTCGTCGACCCCGGAGACGTCGAACAATTCGAAGATCGCGGGCGACCGCAATACTTCGCGGACCGAATTCGGATGGCGGATCCCAATGGTCACCAGCACGCGTCCGGGTTCCCAAATGGATTTGTAGACCACCACGTGGTGCGCAGACATACCGGCCAGATGGGTTTGGCGTGCGGTGATCGACGACCACATCAGTTCGACGTCGTCGACGGAGAAGTCGGCAGCCAGAATGAGCGAGTGCAACCGATACTCGTCCATGGATTTCGCCTCGAACTCGATCGCGCTGTCGGGGATGCCGCAACGCTGCCAATGTGGTTAGCGCAGTCTAACCTTACTTAGGTCAGCCAGTCCATCCTCTGGCGACAATGGCGCGGAGAATGCAGGTGAGGCTGCCCTTCGAGTTCCGAGCCCATGCCGCGGACACGCCGAAAACCGGTGTGATTCGGTCGCTCTCGTCCTCCGCGTGCACTAGATTGAAGGCGTTCCACAGCCACGACACTCGACCAGCCCGCGCGGTGTTATAGGAGCGACCATGCTAGGCGATCCCGACGTTCTCAAGCTGCTCAACGAGCAATTGACGAGCGAACTCACGGCCGTCAACCAATACTTTCTGCACTCGAAGATGCAGGAGAATTGGGGCTTTACCGAGTTGGCGAATCACACGCGCGCCGAATCGTTCGACGAAATGCGACACGCCGAGGCGATTACCGACCGCATTCTGTTGCTGGACGGGCTCCCGAATTACCAGCGGCTATTCTCGCTGCGCGTCGGACAAACACTGCGCGAGCAATTCGAGGCGGATCTCGCCATCGAGTACGAGGTGCTGACGCGGCTCAAGCCCGCGATCGTGTTCTGCCGCGAGAAGGAAGACAGCACCACCGCGAACCTCTTCGAGATGATCATCGCCGATGAGGAGAAGCACGTCGACTACCTCGAGACCCAACTGGAACTGATGGAGAAGCTGGGCGTGGAGCTGTACTCCGCGCAGTGCGTATCGAGGCCGCCGCAGTAGGGACGCCGGCCACCCCGACGGGACACGGGTGACGAGCACCACGTCAATCGGCCCGTAATATTTATAGCCTATCTAACGATATGGTCTGTGGCGTTTGGGTACGCCCGGCTATCACGAGAGGTGGGTATGACCAGTTCAACGGCGCAAGTCACCGCGGACCCCGAGTCCGCGAGCGCGCTGATCACTCCGCAGCGGCGCAACCTGATCTTCGTCGCGGTGCTGCTCGGCATGCTGCTCGCGGCGCTCGACCAGACCATCGTGGCCACCGCGCTTCCGACGGTGGTGTCCGATCTCGGTGGCGCAGGCCACCAGTCCTGGGTGGTGACCAGCTACCTGCTCGCCTCCACGATCGTCACCGCCGTCGTCGGCAAACTCGGCGACCTGTTCGGTCGCAAAGTCGTGTTCCAGGCCTCGGTGCTGTTCTTCCTGGCCGGATCGGTGCTGTGTGGCCTCGCGAACTCGATGACGATGTTGGTCGCCGCGCGGGCGCTGCAGGGCATCGGTGGCGGCGCCATCATGGTGACCGCAATGGCGGTGATCGGCGAGGTAATCCCATTGCGCGAACGCGGCCGGTACCAGGGCGCGCTGGGCGCCGTCTTCGGCGTGACCACCGTGATCGGACCGCTACTGGGCGGCTTCTTCACCGACCACCTGACCTGGCGGTGGGCGTTCTGGATCAACGTGCCCGTCGCCCTCGTCGTCCTTGCCGTCGGCGCCACCGCCATCCCCGCACTGGCCAGGAGCACCAAACCCGTCATCGACTACTTGGGCATCCTGTTGGTCGGCCTTGGCGCGTCCGGCCTCACGCTCGCGACCAGCTGGGGTGGAGGCGAATACGCCTGGACCTCGTCCATGATCATCGGCCTGTTCGTGGGATCCGCTGCGGCACTGGCCCTGTTCGTCTGGGTGGAAACCCGGACCGCCGAGCCGATCCTGCCCATGCGGCTGTTCACCAGCCCGGTGTTCACCGTCTGCTGCATCCTCGCGTTCATCGTCGGCTTCGCCATGCTCGGCGCGCTGACCTTCCTACCCACCTTCATGCAGTTCGTCGACGGCGTGTCGGCGACGGAATCCGGATTGCGCACCCTACCGATGGTGGCGGGCCTGCTCATCACCTCGATGGGAAGCGGCGTGATCGTCGGCCGCACCGGGCGCTACAAGATCTTCCCGGTGGTCGGCACCGCGGTCATGGCAGTCGGCTTCCTGCTGCTGTCGCGGATGGACGCAGCCACCCCCACCTGGCAGCAGTCGGTGTTCCTGTTCGTACTCGGAACCGGCATCGGCCTGTGCATGCAGACGTTGATCCTGACGGTGCAGAACACGATGAGCTTCACAGACCTGGGGGTGGCCACCTCCGGTGTTACGTTCTTCCGGACCATCGGAAGTGCTTTCGGCGCAGCCATCTTCGGTTCGCTGTTCGCCAACTTCCTGTCCGACCGTCTCGGTCCCGCGATGCTGGCGAGCGGCGCGCCGGCCCGTGCCGCGCAATCGCCGCAGGCGTTGCACGAGCTGTCACCGGCAATGGCGGCGCCCATCGTCAACGCCTACGCGGACTCGCTGGGCACGGTGTTCCTGTGCGCCGTCCCGATCGCCGTGGTCGGGTTCGTCGTCGCGCTCTTCCTCAAGGAGGTGCCGCTGCGGGAAATGGACGCGGTTTCGGCCACCGATCTCGGAGAGGGCTTCGGCATGCCCAGCACCGAGACACCCGACCAGATCCTCGAGGTCGCGGTGGGACGGATGTTCCGCGACTCCCCGGACGTTCGGTTGCGCAGCCTCGCCGGGCGGCCGGGATGCGATCTCGACGTCGCCAACCTGTGGGCGTTGGTCCAGATCCATCGGCAGAACCAGGTGTTCGGTTCGGCCACCCTGCCCGAGATCGGCAGGCGTCTCCGAGTGCCGTTCGAGCTGCTGGAGCCGACGTTCGACAACCTGGTGGACCGTGGCTACGTGCTGCGTTCCGGCGGGCAGGAGCGCAGTGACTCGGGGAATGTGACCGACGGGCAGGACGGCCGGTTGTGGCTCACCCAACGCGGCGTCGAGGAGGTCGACGCGGCCTCGTCGGCGATCGTCGCCAAGATCGTCGACAAGCTGGCCCGCTCACCGGCGTTCGAGGGACGACCTGACCGCGACCAGGTCGAGGCCGCCCTGGAGCGCGTCGCCCACCGGATGCTGGTGCAACGCGGCTGGGACGACGACCGCGCCTTGGTCGGCGCCTCGGGCTGACCGAAAACGAGAACGTGTTCCAGAATTGTCGTCTCGGGCGTACGATGCCGCCATGAGCCGAATTGGAGAGTTCGCCGACGACGACGCAGCCGGATGGATCGTCAAATCGCCCGACATCGGCACCGCCATGGCTGGATTCACCCATGCGGTCTACAACAAGAACAGACTGCCGATGCGGACTCGTGAACTGGCGCGCATGGTGATTGCGCTCGACAACGAGTGCGTGGTGTGCCAGAACACCCGAGACGCCGACGGCATCGCGGCCGGAGTCGACGAAGACCTCTACGACCACGCCGCTGAGTGGAGCACCTGGCCCGGCTACAGCCCACAGGAACGCGTCGCAGCGGAGTTCGCGGCGCGCTTCGCCGCCGACCACACCGGCCTGCGTGACGACGAGGACTTCTGGGACCGCTGCAACGAACAGTTCGACGCCGAGTCGCTCACCGATCTGGCGTTGTCCTGCGCCATGTGGCTGGGCATGGGCCGGATGCTGCGCACTCTGGACATCGGCCAGAGCTGCAAGATCACGTTGTAATCCGCAGAATGGCCGTCATGGCAGCCAAACCACTCGCTGCGGCGGCCATCGCTGCGCTGGAGACCGACGGAGTATCGACCCTCATCGGCACCGTGGTCAACCCCGCCGGGCTCATCCACGCCAAGACGGTGCCGCTGCGCAGGACGGGTGCCTTCGCCGACCCTGGCCTAGGCGCGAGCCCCGTCTGGCACGTGTTCGCGATCGACCAGAACGGGGTCGTCGTCGGTGACGCCGTCGGCGTGGTGGGCGATCAGCGAATCCGAATCGATCTGGGCGCGCTGTGCACCCTCGGCGACGGCCTGGCCTGGGCGCCGGGATCGTTCTACGGCCAGGACGGTTCGCCCGATCCGCACTGCAGCCGGGGCGCGTTGCTACGCGTGGAGGAGCGCCTGACGGCCGCTGGCCTCGAAGCGGTCGTCGGCCACGAGATGGAGTTCGTCCTCGTTGGCCAGGACGGGACGCGGCTGCCCTCGCACCTGTGGGCGCAGTACGGCCTGGCCGGCGTCCTCGAGTTCGAGGGGTTCGTGCGCGACGTGACCGAGGCGGCGTCGAGGTCCGGCGTGGCGATCGAGCAGCTTCACCCGGAGTACGGTGCCAACCAGTTCGAGATCTCGCTGGCGCCCCAGTCGCCGGTCACCGCGGCGGATCAGCTGGTGCTGCTGCGGATCCTCGTCGGGCGGGTAGCGCGCAGGCACGGCTTGAGGGTCAGCTTGTCGCCCGTGCCGTTCGCGGGCAGCGTCGGCTCCGGTGCCCACCAACACTTCTCGCTGCAACGCGACGGCATGGGGCTGTTCTCCGGCGGTCCGGGTGTCCGCGGGATGACGCCGTCGGGTGAATCCGCGGTCGCGGGACTGCTCGCGGGGCTGCCGGAAGCCCAGGGCGTGCTGTGTGGGTCGATCCTGTCGGGTCTGCGGATGCAACCCGGGTTCTGGTCGGGGGCCCTGGTGTGTTGGGGGACCGAGAACCGCGAGGCCGCCGTGCGATTCGTGCAGGGAGGACCGGACAATCCGCACGGTGCCAACGTCGAGGTGAAGATCGTCGATCCATCGGCGAACCCTTACTTCGCCACGGCGACGATCCTCGGTCTCGCGCTGGACGGAATCGAACGCGAATTGCCGATTCCGCAGGAGATCACGGTCGACCCGGCCACGCTCACCGCTCAGCAGCACGCGGAGGCCGGCGTCGTGCTGCTGCCGGCGAGCCAGGCCGAGGTCATCGACACACTTGCCGGATCCGCGCTTGTCCGCGGCATTCTCGGCGATGCGGCGGTCGACGTGATCGTCGCGGTGCGCCGGTACGAGCACGAGAACTACGCCGACCTTGACCCCGGCGAGCTGGCCGACAAGTTCCGGATGTCGTGGAGCGTGTAGCGACTTCCGGCGCGCGGGCTACGTTGCGCAAGCCTTCGACAACGTCTGCCTCGACGCGGTCTCAGATCATCCCGGTCGCGTCGAAGATCCATGACGTGTCCGCTGCCGCGAGCTCCTCCAGCCAGCTCGGCGGTGCCGTCGCCGTCAGGCCGCTCGTGTCCCAGTAGTCCTTCCAGATCGTGACCTTGCCGTTCTCGACGCGGTGCACCGTGACGAATCGCAGCACCGCCGTCTCGCCGGTCGGCCAGACCCACGTCTCGGAGTGCTCGTACATGACGCTCGGGCCGTCACTGACCAACAAACCGTCGTGATTCTCGTAGGAGGCCAGCGGCTCCAGCCCGCCCCTTCAGGGATGACAATGTCCGCCGGACCCCGCGCGGCCAGCGCAGGCCCGACGGGCATGTCGGCGTAGATGCAGTCATCGGACACACTCTCCTTCACCGCGTCCCAGTCCCGGGCAGACAGCGCCTTCCACAGTCCGACGACCGTATCTTCAACCGACACTTGTCAATTCACCCTTCTCGGTGGGGAGTGCGGGGGCTTTGTGCGACGCCCGCAGGAAGCGCCCGGTGCGCTGCCGTCCGACTAGATCCGTGGCCTCGCCGTTGGCGAACACGGTGCGGCCGCCGACGAGCACCGCGGTGACGGTGGCCTCGTTGCGGTTCACCATCCGCGGCAGGTCGCCGTAGGACTCGACGGATTCCTCGGCGTAGGCGTTCAGCGACGCGTCGAGGTGGGCGGGGTCGATGATCACCACGTCCGCGCGGTCTCCGATCCGCAGGTGCCCGGCGTCCAGCCGGTACCA
>JAVRPF010000569.1:0-5659 GCA_032162385.1 Mycobacterium sp. | reverse complement strand
GGCAAGGTGTACTGCGCGGTCGTGCTGGACACGTTCTCCCGGCGGGTGGTCGGTTGGTCGATCGACTCCAGTCAGACCGCAGCGCTGGTCACCAACGCACTCGGGATGGCGATCGCGAACCGCGACCCGCAACCAGGGGTGATCGTGCACTCCGATCATGGCCTGGGCAATTCACCTCGTGGGCCTTCACCGACCGCGCCAAGCGGTCCGGCCTGGTCCCGTCGATGGGTTCGATCGGTGACTGCTATGACAATGCGGTGATCAAATCCTTTTGGGGCAGAATGCAAACCGAGCTACTCAATCGCAAACGATGGAAGACGAGGATCGAGCTGGCCAACGCGATCTTCGACTACCTCGAGATCTTCCACAACCGCCAACGCCGTCATTCCGCCCTCGGGATGCGCACTCCGATAGAGTTCGAACTGCTACACCAATCCGCCCTACCCGTGGCCTGAAACCAAGTATGGCGACACCACCGAACCCAGGGCACCAGAGCCTTCGAACAACCCGGTGCGGTTCAGACAGAGTTTTGACGACAGAGTTTTGACGACGCAAACCGACCGAGTACCAATCGCCGATCAATGTGTAAGCGGACGGATCCAGCTCGGCGGTCGAGAGGCCATCTATTTGTAGGCGATGCCTGCGCTGGTAAGACCGGTCAGCGGGAGGATCTCGATGTCGACGAACCCGGCTTCTCGACACCACCCGGCGAAATCGCTGCCGGTGAAATCAAACGCGTCACCGAACGTGAGCAACATGTTCAGCGACATCATCAGCCCGAACACGTTGTCGCGCCGGGCGTCGTCGATGAGGTGCTCGATGACGATGAACGCACCTCCGAAGGGCAGGGCATCGTAGGCCGCGCTGATCAGCTGTCTTTTTCGATCGAGATTCCAATCGTGAAGAATGTGGCCCATGGTGATGACGTCGGCCTCCGGAAGCTCGCCGGTGAAGAAGTCGCCCGAGGCGACGGTGACGCGGTCGCTTAGCCCGGCCGCGGCGATCGACCTCTCGGCGATCGGCGCCACCACCGGCTGGTCGTAGGTCGTGCAGCGCAGATGGGAGTAGCGCCCGGCAAGGGTCGTACAGAGTCGGCCCGTGGCCCCGCCCACGTCGCACACGGTCCCGTAGCGACCGAAGTCGAACTGCTCCGCGAGGGCGTGGATGTCGCCCAGCGATAAGCCCGACATCGCCTGCATGAACTGCTCAAGTTTCGCCGGGTCGCTGTAGATCTCCTCGAAGAACGGCTTGAGCTTGACTTCGCTTTGGGGCTCGCCGGTCTTGAGTGCCTCAGTCAGTTCACCCCAGACCCCGTAGAGCCGGGTGTTGCACATCTCGAGGAATCCCCCAACATAGGTGGGGCTTTGCTTGTCGAGGAACGCCGCCGTCTCGGCGCTGTTGCGATAACGGCCGTTGGTCCCCTCCCCTTCGCGCTCGAGGAAGCCCAGTGCGACCAGGGCGTCAAGGAAGTCGTATATGGCGCGCGGGTGCAGCGCGAGCCGCGCACCGACTTCCTCACCAGAGATCGACTCGGCGCCTAAATGGCTGAACAGGTCGAGCTCGACGGCCGAGAGCAGTGTCTTCGACGGCCAAAACCCTGTGCCGACTTCCATGATGTGTGACGGATCCAGCCCAGCGGTCGACAGGAGTGATGTGCTATCCCGCATCTGTTTCATACCGACGAGGCTAAGCAAATCATCGGCGGCGTTCCCCCGACGGCTCATCAATTCGCGTTATTTGGCCAACGATTCGCGCTCCTCGGAGGATGTGGGACCGAATGAAGTTGCGCCGGTGGAGTTCGTTCTGCTGGCGGCGCTGCCGCTGGTGCTCGACTCACCTCTGGTGACATCTCCGGTGTCCGCGGGCAGCCAATCTCAATCGCTTGTCATATATGACATCCATATGACAATCGCGGTGAGAATATGACATGCAGCGTGAAAACCTACAACAGCTGCTATAGCGGGCGGCACAAGTATGGACCTGAAACCTTCAGAGCCCGTCTCGACAGCGGTAGTCGCGGTTAGGTTCCCCGATCCGATGTCGTTTTCCCATTTGGCTTGTCGCCTGAATATCGCTTGCGACACGAATGCGGGAAGAATCTTGTTCACCCCACCCGGTGTGAGGCGCGGAGACCACCACCGCCGCAACGCCGGCGAAATCCTGAAATCCGCGGCGGTGGGCCGGGTGGCACGACGCCTTTCGCGCAGAAGGGGTGCGCCCGGGTCGACATCGAGAAAGGGCGGCGTCCGAGTCCGACGCGAGGACCGCGTCGATGGTGTGCCTGCCTCCGTGCAGGTCGATACCCTGCCCGATGAGGTACGCGTAGATCGAACCGGAGTCGGGATCGAACCATCGACATCAACGGCGGAAGCCCGGCAACTGAAATCGGCGAAAACTTTTCGCGAAAGCGCATGCGCAAGCGCTTGCTGCGCCCCTAAGCTTTTGCAAACACGCAGGCGCGATCGGCGTCGCATCGGGGACAAGGGAGTCCACATGTTCGGAAAGCGCAACAGAAGCACGCTCACGGTCGGGGCGGTCCTCATGGCAGGCTCGCTGGTTCTCGGCCTGACCGCCTGCGGCGGATCGGATTCGAACAGCGTCAAGGTCGGACTGATCACCAAGACGGATTCGAACCCGTACTTCGTGAAGTTGCGTGAGGCCGCCCAGGCGCAGGCCGACAAGGACGGCGCCCAGCTGATCGCGCTGGCGGGTGCGTTCGACGGTGACAACGAGGGCCAGGTTGCGGCCATCGAGAACATGGTCGGCCAGGGCGTGAAGGGCATCCTGATCACCCCGAACTCCTCCACCGGCGTGCTCGACGCGATCAAGAAAGCGCGCGACGCCGGCGTCGTCGTCATCGCTCTCGACACCGCGACCGACCCCGAAGACGCAGTCGACGCCACGTTCGCCACCGACAACAAGGCCGCGGGCGTCAGCCAGGGCAAATGGGTGAAGGCCGCACTCGCCGGTAAGGCCCCTCAGGTCGTGATGCTCGACGGAACCCCGGGTGGAACCGTCGACACCTTCCGTCACGACGGATTCCTCGAAGGCTTCGGCATCACGAACGACTCGCCGGAGATCGTCGGCCGGGAGAACACCAACGGCGACCAGACCAAGGCGCAGACCGCCATGGAGAACATCCTCCAGCGCGCCCCGGGCATCAACGCGCTCTACACCATCAACGAGCCTGCGGCCGCCGGCGCGTACCAGGCGATCCAGTCGGCAAACCGCACCGCCCAGATCACCATCGGGTCGATCGACGGAAGCTGCACGGGCATCGCGGACGTGAAGTCCGGGAAGATCGGCGCAACGGTGCTGCAGTTCCCGGCGAAGATGGCCGAGCAGGGCGTGCAGGCCGTGGTCAAGTTCGCCAAGGACGGCACCAAGCCCAGCGGATTCAACGACACCGGCTCGCAGCTCGTCACGGACAAGCCGTTTCCCGGACTCGAGTCGAAGGACACCGCCTGGGGCGAACAGAACTGCTGGGGGACAGCTAGTTCATGACCACCGACGCTCCCGCGACAGCGACGCCGTCGGTATCGAGCCGGCTCAACGTAGGCAACCTCCTGCGTGAACCGTTGCTCGGTCCGCTGGTGGCACTCGTCATCGCCATCATCATCTTCAGCGCGGTCTCGAATTCCTTCCTCAATCCGCAGAACGTGTCGCTGATCCTGCAACAGTCGGTGGTCGTCGGCATCCTCGCCGTGGGCCAGACGTTGATCATCCTCACCTCCGGCATCGATCTCTCGATCGGCGCAGTCGCCGTCTTCGGAACCATCGTCATGGCGCAGAGTGCGGGCGCCAACGGCCCGGTCATGGCGCTCGGGTCGACGCTCCTGGTGTGCGTGGTGTTCGGTGCGATCAACGGCGGCCTCGTCACGGCGCTCCGACTGCCACCGTTCATCGTCACGCTGGGGACGTTCACCGCGATACAGGCGGCCACCCGACTGCTCGCGGGCTCCGAGACGTACCGGGTGCAGCCGGGACCCCTCACCTTCCTGGGTACGTCCTTTCGCATCGGATCGTTCTCGACCACGTACGGCGTGGTCGCGATGGTCCTGGTCTACCTCGTAACGTGGTACGCCCTGTCCCAGACCGCCTGGGGCAAGCACGTTTACGCCGTCGGTGGTAACCCACAGGCGTCGAATCTGTCGGGCATCAAGTCCGGGCGGGTGCTGTTGTCCGTCTACATCACGACGGGTGTGATCGCAGCCGTCGCCGCGTGGGCTGCTCTCGGTCGCATCCCGAACGCCGACCCGAATGCGTACCAGAACGCCAATCTCGAGTCGATCACCGCGGTGGTGATCGGCGGAACCAGTTTGTTCGGCGGGCGAGGAGGCGTCGGCGGAACACTGGTCGGCACGTTGATCGTCGGCGTTCTCCGCAACGGTCTCACCCAGGCCGGCGTCGACAATCTCTATCAGAACATCGCGACCGGAGTCCTCGTGATCGTCGCGGTGGCAGTGGATCAGTTCGCACGCAGGAGATCACAATGACGATCACGACGAGCGGCGCACCCGTTCTCGAGGCGCGCGGACTGGTCAAGAAGTACGGCCACGTGACGGCGATCAACGGTGCCGACTTCGAGCTCCGCGAGGGCGAGGTTCTCGCGGTCATCGGTGACAACGGCGCCGGAAAGACCAGCCTGATCAAGGCTTTGGCGGGCGCGGTGGTTCCGGACTCGGGTGAGATCCTGATGAACGGAACGCCCGTGTCGTTCAAGAACACCCGCGACGCTAGAGCGGCCGGAATCGAGACGGTGTACCAGGACCTCGCGGTGGTACAGGCGCTCGACATCGCGTCGAACCTGTACCTCGGACGCGAGGTACGACGAAAAGGCGTCGCGGGCAGCCTGTTCCGCCGACTGGACATGCCGAGAATGCGCCAGGAGGCGTCGCAGCACCTCGCGGACCTCAAGATCGGCATCAAGTCCGTGAACCAGGCCGTGGAGACGTTGTCCGGTGGGCAGCGTCAGGGTGTCGCGGTGGCGCGTGCTGCCGCGTTCGGCCGCGGCGTGATCATCATGGACGAGCCGACTGCTGCTCTCGGCGTTCGGGAGTCGGGACAGGTCATCGATTTGATCCGGTCGATCCGCGACCGCGGTATTCCCGTTGTGCTCATCAGCCACGACATGCCGCACGTGTTCGAGGTGGCCGACCGGATTCACATCCACCGGCTCGGCCAACGTTCCGGCGTCGTCGATCCGAAGAAGCGCTCGATGTCCGAAGTGGTGGCGCTCATGACCGGTGCAGAGGATCCGACCGATGAGGAACGCGCCGGTCTCTGAGAGGGCTCCGGTCGGCGTCTTCGTCGGGCTGGCGACTCTCGACGTCATTCACCGCATCGCGAAAGCGCCTGCGGTGAACCAGAAGATCACCTCGACCGCTCAGTTCGTCGCCGCGGGCGGACCGGCCGCGAATGCAGCGGTCACCTTCGCAGGACTGGGCGGCGACGCGATCCTCGTGACCGCCCTCGGCGACGATCCGGTCGCCGAATTGATCCGAGCCGACCTCGCTGCGTACGGCGTCAGCGTCGTCGACGCGGCGGCAGGCACCACCCGAGCGGTACCCGTCTCGGCCGTGTCGGTCGTCGAATCGACGGGTGACCGATCGGTCGTCTCGCTCGACGCCGTGAACTCCGACGCGTGGCCACCGGGAGA
>JAVRPF010000568.1:0-2996 GCA_032162385.1 Mycobacterium sp. | reverse complement strand
GCCGGCTGGAACTACGGCGAGACCACCGAGGCGTTCGGCACCACCTACCAGGTGGCGCCCGCCAAGCTGAAGTCCGGCGAGTACCGGCAGATCTCCGGCAACGCCGCCCTGGCCTACGGCATCGTCACCGCCGGTCAGCTGGCCGACACTCGGGTGATGCTCGGCAGCTACCCGATCACGCCCGCGTCGGACATCCTGCACGAGCTGTCCAAGCACAAGAACTTCAACGTCCTGACCTTCCAGGCCGAGGACGAGATCGCAGGAATCGGTGCAGCGCTGGGTGCCTCCTACGGTGGCGCACTGGGTGTGACCAGCACGTCGGGACCGGGTATCTCACTGAAGTCCGAGGCCATCGGCCTCGGCGTGATGGCCGAACTCCCGTTGCTCATCATCGACGTGCAGCGTGGCGGGCCCTCGACCGGCCTGCCGACCAAGACCGAGCAGGCCGACCTGTTGCAGGCCCTCTACGGCCGCAACGGTGAGTCACCCGTCGTGGTGTTGGCTCCCAAGTCGCCATCCGATTGCTTCGAGATCGCCGTCGAGGCCGTGCGGATCGCGCTGACCTACCGCACCCCGGTGATCGTGCTGTCGGACGGGGCCATCGCCAACGGCTCCGAGCCGTGGCGCATCCCGGACGTCACCACCTTCGAGCCGATCGAACACACCTTCGCGAAATCAGGCGAGCCGTTCGAGCCCTACGCCCGCGACCGGGAGACCCTCGCGCGCCAGTTCGCGATCCCGGGCACGCCCGGTCTGGAACATCGCATCGGGGGGCTGGAGTCGGCCAACGGCACGGGAAACATCTCGTACGAACCCAAGAACCACGATCTGATGGTGCGCCTGCGCCAGGCGAAGATCGACGGTGTCACTGTTCCCGACCTCGAGGTCGACGATCCGACCGGCGATGCGGAGCTGCTGCTCGTCGGCTGGGGCAGTTCCTATGGACCGCTCGGTGAGGCGTGCCGGCGCGCACGCCGCAAGGGCATCAAGGTCGCGCACGCACACCTGCGCCACCTCAACCCGTTCCCTGCGAACCTTGGCGACGTCCTGCGCCGCTACCCGAACGTGGTGGCCCCCGAGATGAACCTGGGTCAACTCGCCCTGCTGCTGCGGGGCCGCTTCCTGGTCGACGTTCAATCGGTGACCAAGGTCGAAGGCATGGCGTTCCTGGCCGATGAGGTCGAGGGCATCATCGATGCCGCCCTGGACGGAACGCTCGCCGAAAAGGAAACCGACAAGGCCAAGTTCGCGCGGCTGGCGGCAGCCATCGTGGACACTGGTGTGGGAGCTGATGCATGACAGACGTAATCGGGGCCGACCTCGGGCTGACCCCCGCCGGTTTGACGAAGACCAGCGGGGTACCGACGACCGACGAACCGCAGAAGGCCAAGGACTTCGCCAGCGACCAAGAGGTCCGCTGGTGCCCGGGTTGTGGCGACTACGTCATCCTCAACACCATCCGCAACTTCCTGCCCGAGCTCGGATTGCGGCGCGAGAACATGGTGTTCGTCAGCGGCATCGGCTGCTCGAGTCGCTTTCCGTACTACCTCGAGACCTACGGCTTCCACTCGATTCACGGGCGCGCACCGACGTTCGCGACGGGGCTGGCGCTGGCTCGCGAGGACCTGTCGGTGTGGGTGGTGACGGGTGACGGCGACGCACTGTCGATCGGTGGCAACCACCTGATCCATGCGCTGCGCCGCAACGTCAACGTCACGATCCTGCTGTTCAACAACCGGATCTACGGCCTGACCAAGGGGCAGTACTCGCCCACCTCCGAGGTCGGCAAGGTCACCAAGTCGACCCCGATGGGCTCGCTGGACTACCCGTTCAACCCGGTGTCGCTGGCGCTGGGCGCCGAGGCGACGTTCGTCGGGCGCGCACTCGACTCCGATCGCAAGGGTCTCACCGAGGTGCTGCGGGCTGCTGCCGAGCACCGTGGCGCGGCGCTGGTCGAGATCCTGCAGGACTGCCCGATCTTCAACGACGGGTCATTCGACGCGCTCCGCAAGGAGGGTGCCGAGGAACGGCTGATCAACGTCAGCCACGGCCAGCCGATCACGTTCGGCGCCAACGGCGAGTACTGCGTGGTCAAGTCCGGCTACGGCCTAGAGGTGACCAAGACCGCCGACGTGCCTGCCGGGGAGATCGTGGTGCACAATTCCCAAATCGACGATCCGGCCTACGCGTTTGCGCTGTCCCGGCTGTCGGAGCAAAACCTCGAGCACACCGTGATGGGCATCTTCCGTCGGGTCAACCGCCCTACCTACGACGGGGCCGCGCGCGAGCAGGTCACTTTGGCCATGGATTCCAAGCCCCATGACACGGCGGCTCTGCAATCCTTGCTCCGTGGTAAAGACACCTGGACCGTCGACTGACGTGACGACCCCGTTGGCCGCGGTCATCCTGGCCGGCGGGGCATCGCGCCGGATGGGCCGCGACAAGGCAACCCTGAGCTTCTCCGGCCCCGCGGGTGAGACGACGTTCGTCGAGCACGCCGTTGCGGTTCTCCGCGGACGCTGTTCCCCGGTCTTCGTGGTGGCTGCACCGGGCCAACCGCTGCCGCCCGCCCTGAATGCCGAGGTGCTGCGCGACGAGATCCGCGGTGTCGGCCCGTTGTTGGCGACCGCCAGCGGTCTTCGCGCGGCCGCCGACGCCGGTCTCGACCTGGCCTTCGTGTGTGCCGTCGACATGCCCTACCTGACGATCGACCTGATCGACGAACTCGTCGGTCCTGCGGTGCGACTCGGCGCGGACGTCGTGCTGCCGTGGGATGGCCGTGACCACTACCTGGCCGGGGTGTACCGCACGGCGCTGGCCGCCCGCGCCGACGCGTTGGTGGCAGCGGGAGAGCGCAGCATGCGCGCCCTGGTGAACGTCGTCGACACCCAACGGGTCGTCATGTCCGAACAGCGGGCGCTTACCAACGTCAACACCGCCGCAGATTTCGTCTGAATTAACTCAGCAAATTCTGGATTCGCACGCCGACCCGCCCA
>JAVRPF010000567.1:0-4853 GCA_032162385.1 Mycobacterium sp. | reverse complement strand
ACGCGCTTGCCCTCGAGCAGTATCGGGCGACGCTGGTGAGGCGCAAGAGTGCGCCATCGGCGACCGCGGCCGTTCCGTCAACGCGGTAGGTGCCCGTCCAGGCCGTGTGAGACTGAGACGCGATGCCGCCTCGTTCCGAACAGTCGCCCGACCGCCGTCGCGCGGTGCGCAGCGATGCGCTGTTCAACCGCGAGAAGATCCTGACCGCCGCGGCGGACACGCTCGCCGCACGCGGCCCCAACGTGCCAATGGCCGAGATCGCCCAGGCGGCAGGCGTCGGCGTGGGAACGCTCTATCGCGGCTTCCCGGATCGCACGGCGCTGATGCACGCCCTCGAGCACCGCGCGTACGAACTCCTCATCGAAGTTCTCGCCCGGATCGCCGAGAACGGACGCACGGGCGCGGACGCGGTCGAGGAGTTCCTGTTCGAGAATCTGGAACTGGGTGACCAACTCGTGCTTCCGCTGCGCGGGGCGCCGCCGCTGACCGATCCGACCGCGGTCGCAGCCCGCCAGCAGATCAACGACGCGCTCGAGCGGTTTCTCGACGAGGGACGCACCGCCGGAACGGTTTGCTCCGAGGTCAACGCGACCGACGTCATCATGTGCGGCGCCATGGCGACTCAGCCAGTCCCCCATGGCCCGACCTGGTCAGTGGTGGCGAAACGACACATCGTGTTGTTCATGAGTGGCGTGCGCACCTTGGCCGAACCGCTGCCGGGGCCCGCTGTGACCAGTCGCGACATCGAAACCCACTTCACGAACCTCACGCCCTGAACTCCGCCGCCCCAGTCCGGCAGATCCGCGCTACACTTACGCGGAATATTTCGTCCGATTAGGGAGGTCCGTCGGTTACCGGAGAGCGTCTCTCGGGCAAGCGGGCCCTGGTGACCGGCGGCAGCCGCGGCATCGGTGCCGCGATCGCACGCCGGCTGGCGGCCGAGGGCGCCGCCGTCGCGGTCAACTACGTCGCCGACGCCAACTCGGCCGAATCCCTGGTGAACGAACTGCGCGGCAACGCAACTCGGGCCGCGGCATTCCAGGCTGACGTCAGCGACCCGGCCCAGACCAGTCGCCTCGTCGACGCAGTGGTGCAGGAGTTCGGTGGGCTGGACGTGCTGGCAAGCAATGCCGGCGTGGAGCACTTCGGTGCGCTGGAGTCCATCACACCGGCCGATTTCGACCGTGTGTTCCGGATCAACGTCGGCGGACAGCTGTTCATCACCCAGGCCGCCGCCGCCGTGATGGAGCCCGGCAGCAGGATTCTGCTCACCTCGTCGGTCAGCGCACGCATCGGCGTGTACCGGCACAGCCTCTACGCCGCGAGCAAGGCGGCCGTGTCGGCGATGACACTCAACCTTGCACCGGAACTGGCCGAGCGCGGCATCGCGATCAATGCCATCGCGCCCGGCGGCACCGCGACCGACATGGCCGCCGAGCACGCCGCCGGCTACACGCCGCCCGCCCTGCGCGACGTTGCTCCCGCGAAGGTCATCGAGTCCATGAACGCGCTCGGCCGACTGGCCGAACCCGACGAGATCGCCGCCGTCGCAGCGTTCCTGCTCTCCTCCGACGCCTCGTACCTCACCGGCTCGACCGTGGACGCGGCCGGCGGATGGATGTAGACGGAGACTCAGATGAGCATGGCCTACCTTGCCCAACCCGACCAGCAGCAACAGCTGGAATGGCTGGATGGCGGCACACTGGCGATCCTGTTGGACGGCAAGGCCACCAACGGCCAGTTGATGGTCGGACGGTTCGACGTGAGCGAAGGCGAGGCTCCGCCGTATCACAAGCACACCCATGAGGACGAGGTGTTCATGCTCATCAAGGGCACCGCGCTGCTGTGGTGCGACGAACAGGAAATGGAGCTGTCCGAGGGCGGAATCATCTACCTGCCCAAGGACATTCCCCATGCCTACCGCATCACATCGAAGCGGGCCGACCTCCTCATGATCAACACCCCGGCCGGCATCGAGGGCATGTTCCGCTTCGCGGGCCGCGACAAGGCCACGCCGCGACCGGACGGCTTCGAAATATCCACCGAACGAATGGCGGAAGCCTCGGAGAAGTTCGGCAACGTGATCGTCGGACCACCGCGCTAGCCGGTTCCAATCAGCGACACGCTGGTCAGCGCCGTCGCTGGCACCGGGAACGCCATTCGTGGTTATCTCGAGGCGATATGACACGACGTTTCATGCTGTCTCTTTTGACCTGTGCACTGGTTCTTGGCTCGGCCGGTTGTTCGCTGTTCTCCAGCAGCGGGCCCGAAGACGCCTTCCATGCGTTCGCCGACGCGCTGCAACGCCGGGACAGCAGTGCCGCAGGTGCGAGCACCAGTGATGCCGCCTCCGCCACCCCGACGATCGCGGCGATGTTCGACGGCATGGGCAAGGACGCGACGGTGGCCGTCAAGGTCGTCGAATCCGGCGACGACAACCCCACCGCCAAGCTCGACTACTCGTGGTCCTTCGGGCCGGGGCGCACCTTCGCCTACGAGGCCAACGCGACGGCCGTCAAGGCCGGCGACGACTGGCGCATCCAGTGGTCCTCCGCGGTGTTGCACCCCAAACTGCAGCCCGGCATGGCATTCCAGTTCAGCGACGACAAGAACTTCCTCACCCCGGTCGTGGACCGCGATGGACGGCCCCTGCTTTCCTGGCAGACCATCGGCGTGGTCACGCTCGCGCGCGATCACCTCGCCTCCGCCGACGCGTTGGCTTCGGTGGTGCAGCGATTCGACGACACCACCACGGCGGCATCGATCAACGACCAGTTCAACACCACACAGGACGGCGTCGTCACGGTGATCAAGCTGCGGGAACAGGACCTCGCGCAGGTGGCAGATCAACTGGCGCAGATTCCAGGCGTCGCGGTAACCAAGCAGGGTGCACTGCTCACCGCGAACCCCGACCTGTCCTCGCCCGCCATCGACGGCCTGCAGGCGTTGTGGCAGAAGACGATCGACTCGACCGCCGGCTGGTCGGTACACCTCGTCGATGACAAGGGCGAGCCGACCGAGGAGTTGACCTCGACACCGCCCGGCGACACCCGACCGATTCGCACGACGCTCGACACCCGACTGCAGTTGCTCGCGCAGCAGGCGGTCGCCTCCGACCCCCGCCCGACGGTGCTGGTGGCGATCTCCCCGGCCACGGGCGGCATCTTGGCTGCCGCGCAGAATCCAGCCGCAAACGGACACGGGCCGATCGCATTCTCCGGCGTGTATCCGCCCGGTTCGACGTTCAAGACCATCACCACCGCCGCGGCGATGCAGGCCGGTCTGGCGACGCCGGAGACCCCCGAGGCGTGCCCCGGCCAGGTCACCGTCGAGGACCGCACCATCCCCAACGACGACGAGTTCGACCTGGGCACAGTGCCGTTGGCGTCGGCGTTCGCGCATTCGTGCAACACGACGATGGCGGTGCTGGCCGATCGGCTGCCTGCCGACGCGCTACCCAACATGGCGCGACAGTTCGGGATCGGGGTCGACTACGTCATTCCCGGTCTCACCACGGTAACCGGCCGGGTACCCGCCGCGGACACCCCCGCACAGCGCGTGGAGAACGGCATCGGGCAGGGCACCGTAACCGTCAGCCCGTTCGGGTTGGCCGTCGCCGAGGCCAGCCTCGCGCACGGATCGACGATCACACCGACCCTGGTCGTCGACGAGAAGACCACCACTGACACGCCATCCGAACAGATCCCTCCCGCGGTCGTGGACAGCCTGCGCGCCATGATGCGCCAGACCGTGACCGACGGAACGGCGAAGGAACTGCGCGACATCGACGGCCTCGGTGGCAAGACCGGCACCGCCGAGTTCGGCGACAACACCCATTCGCACGGCTGGTTCGCCGGGATCATCGGCGACATCGCGTTCGCGACGCTCGTGGTCGGCGGCGACACGTCCGAACCCGCGGTGAAGGTGTCCGGGGACTTCTTGCGCGCTGCGCTGGCTGACGCCACGTGCCGGTCGTTGGCCGTGTTGCCCCCATCGGCGGCCGTTGTCCCGATAAGTTGTCCCGAGCCGTCGCGCAGACGCGGCGCCGATCCGGAGATCCTTGGCACATGCGAGTCGACGGGCGCGAAATCGCCGTTTCGGGCAGCTTGCTGCAGCCGCTCACCCGTCGTACCAACGACATCCTGCGCCTGGTCTTCGCGGCGGTGTTCGTCGCGGTCGTCGTCACGAGTTCGCTGATCACCCGCAACGACTGGGTCGCGCTGGAGAAGTCGATATCCAGCATCGTCGGAGTGCTGACGCCCACCCAGTCGAACGTGGTGTATCTGGTTTACGGCATCGTGATCCTGGCGCTGCCGTTCGCGATCCTGACCGGCCTGATCATGGCCCGGCAGCGGAAGTTGCTCGGCGCTTATGCGGCGGCCGGCCTGAGTGCCGTATTGGCGCTGTCGATCACCAGCAACGGCATCGCCGCGCCGCAGTGGCACTTCGACCTGTCCGACCGGCTCAACACATTGCTGTCGCAGTTCCTCGACGACCCCCGATGGATAGCGATGCTCGCCGCGGTCCTCACCGTGTCAGGACCCTGGCTGCCCGCTCGATGGCGGCGGTGGTGGTGGACGCTGCTGCTCGCCTTCGTGCCGATCCACCTCGTCGTCAGCGCCGTCATACCCGCCCGCTCACTGCTCGGGCTGGCAGTCGGCTGGTTCCTCGGTGCCCTGACCGTGCTGCTGGTCGGCACCCCGGCGCTGGAGGTGCCGCTTGCCGGGGCGGTCCGGGCAATCGATCGCCGGCGGCTCACGGTGTCGAGGATGACGGTGGTGCGGCCCGCCGGGCGAGGGCCGCTGATTCTCTCGGCGGAAACCGACGGCGCCGCGTCGTCTGTGGGCATCGAG
>JAVRPF010000566.1:0-9905 GCA_032162385.1 Mycobacterium sp. | reverse complement strand
CGGCGATTCCCGGAAGGTCCCCGAGCGCAAAGCATTCCAGGCCGTCACGCGCCATCGACCCGGTGATCGGTCCCAGCACCAGCAGGTCTGCTGGCATGCCCTCGGCCACGATCCCGGTGCGTAGACCGTGGGCCTTTGCGGTGTGGCCGGTCGCCGCGGCGACGGCGACCAGCGGATCGACACCGCACACCGACGAGAGGTAGCAGATGTTGCGCAGCATCCCGCGCGGGATCACACCGGTTCCGCCGGGGGTGTCGGTGCCGAGGGTGAGCCGGCCCAGCTGAGCGCGGGCGGTGAGTTCGTCGACGACGAGCTTGGTGGCCCGGTAATTGTTCGAGCTGCACACCTCGAGTTTCGCCGACGGCAGTTCGGCCACGATGGCGACGATGTCCTCGTCGGGCGCGGGAATGGGGCCACCCGAGATGTGACCGACGATGTCGGGTTTGACGGCGGTCACGACGTCGGCCCCGGCCACCCGGCTGCTGCCCGACCGCGACACCCCGCCGGAATGCATCTTCACGGTCATTCCGCGTTCGTGCGCCCAATCGACGTATCGCTGAGCCTCACCGTCGCCCAACCGGTTCCAGTCGTAGAAGATGAACTTCACCTGATCGATGCCCTCGCGCTCGGCGCGATCGAAATGCTCTTCGGTCATGCCAGGGACCAGAAGTACCGTGCCTGCGTTGACCTTGACTCCCGACGGTCGCACCCGGCCGGTGGTGTGCTTGGACGTGATCGCGATGCTCAGCACGAGTTCCGGGGTCAGCGCGTCGAAGGCCAGGCCGGGGATGTGCAGTTCACCTGCGGACACCATGGACGTGGTGCCGCCGTGCAGATAGTTGTGAATCCAGCCGATGGAGTTCTGCGCGGGCGTCCATTCCCCGAAGGTGGGGTGCACGTGACCGTCCACGAGGCCGGGCATCACGGTGAGTCCGCCGGCCGACAGCACGACATCCGGTGCGGCGTGGCTCGTTCCGATGCCGGCGATCACACCGTCCTCGATGGCGATCGCGGTGTCGCGCAGTGGCGCGACCGTGCTGTCCCCGTGCACCAGCAGACCGATGTCCTCGATCAACAGCGTGGTCACTAGCGACTCCTTGTGGAACATTTTTGGATACACTATCCGATTTATCTGATGCTGGGTAGGGCGGTGGCGGGTAAGCCGGGCCGCGCCGAACACCACGACGAGGACGATGACGGCGCCGGCCAGGTTCATCGCGAGCCGGACCCCGCCCTCGTACCACGGAAACAGCCCGGGGTATTTACTGATCACCAGGAGCACTGGCGGACCGGTGACCGCCCACCAGGTGTAATTCACTGGCCGCAAGGCCATGGCGAGCAGGAACAGGATCATCGTGACCGCGACGACCACCGGGGCAGGTGGTTGCGCACCGAGGACTGCTGCTGCGATGACTGCGCCCACCGTGTTGCCCGAAAGCCGTTGCGCGATCCGCACACCCGTCTGTGTCTGCCGGGGCTGGATGGTCAGCAACACACTGGTGATCAACCAGTGCCCACCAACCAGGGCATCGGGCAGCAGGGCTGCGATAACGACGGCGGCGCCGACGGCCACACCCACTCTGACGGCGTGACCTCGTGCCACCCCGGAGGTGGCGGGCGGCGACTCGCCGTCAACGCGACCGTCGCGTTGGAAGACCTGCGCGCATGACCACCACGCCAGCCAGGCCACCATCACCGCCAACGTGCCCGCCGCGTACGGCCAGAGCGCCCACGGCGAAGTGGCCGCCGTGGCGCCGGTGTTGACCGCGATGAGAATCACGGCCAAACCCGCCGTGGGACCAACTCTTTCGACCAGAACCCCGAACACCGCGGCGGCGACGACGGCGATGCCGTGCGCCACGGGGCTCCCGGCGGTCAGTTCCACCACCAATGCCGCCGACACCACCGTCAGTCCGCGCACGGCGATCGTCCCGAGCGCGCCACGCAACCGCTCGGGAAGCGAAGGCACCGCGCTGAGCACGAATCCCAGGGCCACCGCCGAGCCCAGGTCCGCATGGCCCAGTGCACCGGACAGCACGAGGATCGCGCACAGCGCCACTGCAAGCCAGGCCGCCATACCCCATCGGGCCCGGCCGACCGGCCGGAGCAGATCAGCCAATCCCTGCCGGGTCCCAGATGACCGCACTAGTCGGGCGACTCGGCGGCGTCGAGCACGGCCTGCACGATCCCCTGGTATCCCGTGCAGCGGCAGATGTTGCCCGACAGCGCTTCTCGTACCACCTCTTCGGTGAGCGGCTTCTCGGTGTCGGTGTCGCGCAACAATTCCACCGCAGTGATCAGGACTCCCGGGGTGCAGAATCCACACTGCAATCCGCTGTTCTCGGAGAGGGCTCGGCGCAGCCGGGGAGCCTCCTCGAACTGGTCCAGTCCCTCGACGGTGTCGACCCGCAACCCCTCGACCTGAGCCGCCAGTGTCAGGCAGGCTCGCGCGCTTCGCCCATCGATAAACACGGAGCAGGCGCCGCAGACGCCGTGCTCACACCCCAAATGCGTACCGGTGAGACCGAGTTCGTCGCGCAGGAAATCCGCCAGAGTCAACCGCGGCGGCACGGAGCGGCGGAACTCACGGCCGTTGACCGTGATTGCCACTGCGACTGCACGCGGGGGCTCAGCGGCCGTCATATGCATCCTCCTGGTCGTGGGTGACACGTCGTTCGGCCGCGGTCAGCGCCTCGCCGAGAGCGGCCGCACAGAGCCGCCGCGCGTAGTCGGCGTCCTCGGCCGACGGATCGGTCCGCGTCGCCCAGTCGTCGGCGAGATCGGCCCACAGGTCGCGCGACGGCTCAGCGCCAACTGCTTGGTCGCCAACGAACAGCAGGGGTCGATCGGCGGCAGAAAGCACCCCGGCCCGTACTGAGGCCACGCGTCCGTCCGGCCGCAGTGTCAACGTGCATCCGGCGCCGGCCAGCCCGTAATCGCCGTGCTGATGCGCGTATTCGACGAACCCCCAGCCCTGATGCGGCCGGGTGGCCGGAATCGAGACCCAGGTGATCATCTCGTGTTGTTCGAGCGCGCTGGTGTAGAAGGACACGAACATGTCTTCGGCGGACACCGCCCTGCGGCCGGTCTTCGCCGAGTCGACGTGGAAGGTGGCGCCGAGCACCAGTGTGGCCAGCGGCATCTCGGCGGCCGGATCGGCGTGGGCCACCGAGCCCCCGATGGTGCCGCGGTTGCGGATGCCGATGTGGCCGATGTAGCGCGCGGCATCGGCCAGTAGCGGTGCGCGGGCGCTGATCACGGGATCCACCTCGACCGTGCGATGCGTGACCAATGCGCCAAGGATGAGATCGTCGGTGTCGTCGAAGATTCGGTTCAGTTCCGAGAGCGCGCCGATGTCGATCACCGCCGATGGCCGGGCCAGTCGCATGTTCATCAGCGTCAACAGGGACTGCCCGCCTGCAAGGATCTTCGCATCGGGGTGTTCGGCCAACATGTCTAGTGCTACGGCGACGGAGCGCGGCCGAAGGTAACAGAATTCCGCCGGCTTCATGACGCCACCGCGTCCAACGCGCGGCACAGGTCGCCCGTGGCGATCGGGGTGCTGGCGACGTGGAACGTCCCACCGAGAGCGTCATCGACGGCACTCGCCACCGCTGCGTAGACCGCGATGGTGCCGCTCTCCCCCGCACCCCGCACGCCGATCGGATTGGACGGGGTATCGACGAACAGGTGTTCCACCCTCACTCGTGGAACGTCGGTGCTCAGGGGTAGGTGATAGGTGGCAAAGGTGGTGGCCTGCGGCTCGCCGCCGCTGGAGTAACTCCACTGTTCGAACAGCGCGCCGCCGAGGCCCTGCGCAACCCCGCCGATGATCTGGCCCTCGACGATGCTCGGGTTGATCTCGCGACCACCCTCGTGAGAAACGGCATAGCGCAACACCTTCACCACTCCGGTGCGGCGGTGCACGCCGAGGATGACGGCATGCACGCCCATGGTCCACGTCACCGTGGGCACCCGGAAGACGGTACTGACGTCGAGTGCCCCGCCACCTTCGTCCTCGCCGCCTGCCCGTTGCGCGGCGGCCAGCGCATCCCAGCCGATGGAATGTCCGTCCGCGTGGAACGCCCCGTCGGCATAGCGCACTCCTGCCGCACCGAGCAGCTCGCGTGCGCGCGCGGCCGCGAGGTCGACCAACTCGAGCGCGCCTTGGTGGATCGCAGACCCGGCCAGTATCGCCGAGCGGCTGGCGAATGTTCCGACGCCGTCGGGCAGCCGCCCGGTGTCCGAGGCCACGTAATGCACGCGCTCGAGTGACACCGCCAACGCGTCGGCGGCGACCTGCGCGAAGGTCGTCTCGTGGCCCTGACCCGCCGACGCCGCGCCTGCTGTCACCTCGAACCGACCGCTCGGCAGCAGCCGTAGGCGTGCGGTCTCGTGCGGGCCGCGGCCGGTCGCTTCGAGGTAGGACGCCAACCCGTACCCGATCCGATGATCGGGATGAGTTGCGGCGCAACGGACTGTATCGCTGGGCGGCAGAGACGTCAACACCGAGTCGAGACACGCCTGGTAGTTGCCACCGTCGTAAACGATCGGCACTCCGTCGCGGTACGGGATGGGCCGTGGATACGGCAGATCGTCTGCCGTCAGCAGGTTGCGGCGGCGGATCTGTTCGGTGGTGACTCCCAGCTGGCGGGCCGCGGCGTCCAGACTGCGCTCGAGTGCGAAGGTCGCCTCCGGTCGGCCCGCGCCACGATACTGAGCCACCAGGGTCTTGTTGGTCAGCACGGCCCGGCCCTTGACGTCGACGGCGGGTACGCGGTACGGCCCGAGTAGGTGGATCGCGGTGTTGGCGACGATGCCTGCGACCCAGAGGCTTCCGGCGCCGATGTCGACGATGAAGTCGTCGGCCCAGGCCAGGATGCGGGCGTCCGCGTCGACCGCAAGCCGGGTTCGGTGTATCTGGTCGCGGCCCTGAGCGCTGGACACCAGGTGCTCCTGCCGGTCCTCCACCCAGATCAGCTCGTGCCCGGTGTGCCGAGCCAGCACCGGCAGCACGATCTCTTCGGCGTAGACGTTGGCCTTGGTCCCGAACCCACCGCCGACGTCGGGCACCGAAACCTTGACGTCTTGGTCCGGCCAGCCCGTCACGGCGCAGATCGCATTGCGCACCATGTGCGGGACCTGAGTGGAGGTCAGCACGTCGACCCGGCGCCGACGCACGTCGAAGTGTGCTGCGACACCGCGACATTCCAAAGGAACCGCGCCGTGCCGGTTCATCCGGTAGGTGTTCTCGACGACGCAGTGGGCGGCAGCGAACGCGCGGTCGGGATCGCCGAAGGCGTACTCGATTCGTGCCGCTTCGTTGCTGTCCAAATGCTCGAAGATCACCGGGGCCGCGGGATCGAGCGCGTCGATCGGTTCGGTCACCGGCGGCATCGGTTCGTACTCGACGTCGACGGTCTCCAGCGCGTCCTCGGCGCGGTAGCGGTCTTCGGCGATCAGCACCACGATGGGGTGCCCGACGTAGTACACCCGGTCGGTGGCCAGAATCGGCAACCGTTGGTCGGCGAGGGTACACGAGGTCGCCGCCGTGAAGGCCGGGTCCGGCGTCGTCAACGTCGGAATCGGGATGTCGGCCAGGCCGAGGTCTTCTGCGACGTAAACGCCTAGCACGCCTGGCATCTGCTGGGCCCGGTGCGTATCGATGCCCACGATGCGCGCGTGCGCCTGGCTCGACCGCACGAACGCCACGTGATAGGCACCCGCTGCGTGGTCGGCCAGGAAACGGCCCCGTCCGCCCAGCATGCGTTCGTCTTCACGACGCGGCACCGAGCTGCCGATGTAG
Source organism: Mycobacterium sp. (assembly GCA_032162385.1). Classification (GTDB taxonomy): domain Bacteria; phylum Actinomycetota; class Actinomycetes; order Mycobacteriales; family Mycobacteriaceae; genus Mycobacterium. Next base: position 4,099 of record JAVRPF010000566.1, on the reverse strand, counting down.
CCCGGTCCGGACGTGGCCGGTGTCAATGGATTCGCCTCTCCCACTGCCACAGGGCGATGGAGATGGCGAACGAGATCGTGATCAGCAACATGATGGTCGCGACCATCGACGGGTAGTCGCCGTGGCTGTAGGACTGCAACACCACCCGTCCGAGACCGCGCCGGGTTGCGAAGAATTCCGATAGCACGACGCCGACGACGGCGAGACTAACGGCTAGGCGGATTCCGGTGAGCAGCGGCCGCCGGATGGCGGGAAAGATGATGTGCACCAACATCTGCCAGGGGTTGGCGCGCACCGACCTTGCCAGCTTCCAGTAGACCCTGGGGATTTCCTGGACTCCCGTGGAGACGTTGATCAGCACGGGGAACAGCGCGAACAGCACGCCCATGACGACCTTGGATCCGGTCAGGCTGAAGATGGGCAACAGCACCGGGTACAGGACGATCTTCGGGATGCCGTTGAGGATGATGATCAACGGTTCGAAGATCAGCCGCAATCGCTGCGAAAGCCCCAGCAGTAGGCCGGTACCACCGCCGACCGCCGTGCCGATGACGAAGGCCAACAACACAGACTGAGCGGTGACGCGCACGTCGAACAGGTAGGTCGGATCCGAGAGATTCTGGATCAACACCGACATCGTCTGCGCGGGTGACGGGATGACAAACGTCAAGCCGGACAGGATCTCCCACCCGACGGCGAGCAGCACCGCCAGCAGTACGGCCCCGACGAGCTGGTTGCCGAGTAGTGAGCGCACCCGCCGAGGCCGGGTTCGCGCTTCGGTGGCTTCGGTCAGCGTCGTGGTCACAGGTTCCTCCCACGCAAGAGCATCCGCTCGACCACGGCGAGGAGCACCGTGAGGATGCCGGATAGCACCAGCACCATGACGATGTAGGCGAACATCTGGTTGTTGTCGAAGATCTCGTAGAGGTAGCGAATCCGGTAGCCCAGTCCCGCCTGGGCGGTGGTGAATTCCATGGCGATGGCTCCGATGAGCGCGTAAACGACCGCGAGCCGCAGCCCTGCCACGATGAACGGCCCGGCGGCAGGAAGCGCGATCGCGAACAGCGTTTGGCGCGGTGAGGCCTTCAGGGAGCGAGCCAGTTTCATGTACACCGGCGGCATCGCATTGAGACCGACGGCGGTGTTCAGCGCCATCGGGATCGCCGCCATGACCGTGGCCAGGATGATGACTGACATGGCGTTGATGCCGACCAGCACGATCATCACCGGATAGAAGAGGACCAGCGGCACGGCGTAGAAGGACACCAGGTACGGCTCGAAGATACGGCCGATCAACGGAGCCTTCCAGAACACCAGCCCGGCGGCGAACCCCAACACGCTACCGAAGACGATCGCCACGGCCACCTCGAACCCGGTCCGCCCCGCATCTTCCCAGAACTGTCCCTCGGTGAGAAGTGTTGCGAGCGTGCCGAATATGGTCGACGGCGCGGGCAGGACGCTCTCATTCCACAATCCCGTGCGCACGCCGATCTCGCAGAACGCAGTGAACAGCACGATGAGCCCGACGGTGGACGACACGCTGAGCACGAGGTTGCCCATCCGCGGCCGTCGCCGTCCCGTCCGCTTGGTCTGGTGTTCGGGTTCAGGCATGGACTCGGTAGGTAGATCGTCGGCCGCAACGTAGGAGGTCGTCACGTGGTGACCTTCTCGTGGGCCTCCTGCTGTTTGAACCCGCGCATGGACTCGGCTTGCAACGAGCTCCAGATCCGGTTGTGCAGTTCGTTGAAGCGCGGCGTCGACACCACACTCGCGTCGCGGTCGTCGGGTAGATCGATGTCGATGACGTCGATGATCGTCCCTGGCCGGTACGACATCACCCAGACCTGCTGCGACAGCAGTATCGCCTCGGAGATGTCGTGCGTCACGAACACGACGGTCTGCCGCGTCCTGGCCCAGATCTGGCGGACCTCGGCGCCGAGGAACAACCGGGTCTGTTGGTCCAGCGCCGCGAACGGCTCGTCCATCAGCACCACTTCGGGCTGCACTGCCAGTGTCCGTGCCAACGCGACCCGCTGGCGCATGCCGCCGGAAAGTTGTGAGGGATAGGATTTTTCGAATCCGCTGAGACCGACGAGGTCGATCGTCTCCTTCGCGCGCTGACGTCGCGCCACCTTGGCGGTGCCGATCATCTCCATCGCGAAGGCTACATTCTCCTCGACGGTCCGCCACGGCAGCGTCGAGTCCTCCTGAAAGACGACACCGATCTTCGGGTCTGGTCCGGTGACCGGCCGCCCCGCGACACTCACCATCCCGTTCGACGCCTTCTGCAGGCCCGAGATGACGGCCAGCAGCGTCGATTTGCCACAACCGCTGGGGCCGACGATGGAGACGAAGCTGGTGTGCGGGACGTGCTGGGTGATGTCCTTGACCGCCGTCACCTTCCCCGCAGGCACATCGAAGACAACGGATACGTTCTCGATCTGGATGCCTTGGGAGTCCACCAATATCATTCTTCCGTCGGTCTTTTCGGTGCCGTTAGCCTTTGCGCGCTCAGAAGTTCGAGCGTGCGTCATCAGGTAAGTACTGCTGATCGATGACCTTCGCCCAGTCGATCGCCGCGGTGATCTGGCCTGCGGCGACCATCAGATCGGAAAGGTTCTTGAGACCGGCCGGGTCGACGTGTAGGGAGTAGCCCTTCGCCAGGTCGGGGCTGTTCTTGAAGGCGGCCTTCATCACCTCGGGAGTCACGCCGACCAGCGGGGCCAACTCGGTGGCGGCTTCGTCGGGATTCGCCACCACCCACTGGTTGAGTCGGTCGGCGACTTTGAAGAACGACCGCAGGTTGTCCGGGTTCGCCTCTGCGTATTGGGTATTGACCGCCACCAAGTCGGCTGGCAGATCGCCGAGCACGTCGCGTGAGTTCACCAGGATCTGCGCGTTGTCGGATGCCTGCTTGTCGGCGATGAACGGCTGCATTGCCCACCCGGCGGTGATCTGGTTGGCCTTGGCGGCGGTCCAGTTGTCGCCCATCGCGCCGACGGCCTGAGCTTTCACGCCTGGCAGCTTGCTCTCGAGCCCCTTGACCAGCAACTCGGTGGACGAACCGGCGGAGCTGAAGCCCAAGGTCGCACCGTCGACCGTGCGTCCCGGCGGACAGATCCAGGAGAAGTCGTTCACCTGGAACCAGGGAGCAATCACCTTCAAGTTTGAATTCGTTTGCTGCGCAGCCAGAATCACCGACGTGTTGCCCGCAATCGCCAAGTCGGCGTCGCCGCTGGTCACCACACGTAGCGTATTGCCACCACCGCCGCCGGAGTACAAGTCGACCTTGAGGCCCGCCTCTTCGAACCACTTCTTGTTGATCCCGGCTTGCAAGATCGCCATGAATGGCAGGCTGTCGACGCCGGTAGCGGAGATGCTGAGCGTGTCCGTTGCTCCGCTGCCGCCGCCCGACTGCGGCCCCGACGATTCGTCCGCACACGCGGTGCCGCCGGCTACGACCGCGAGGACCGTGAATACGGCCGCCGTGCACTTCGAGAAACGCGACATTCGAGACCTCCGGCGAGAAACTGAATATTGGATCCAACTATAGGAACGGGTGGAATCTACGTCAACACGTAGGGCCATATCCGGCGTATCCGATTTCCCCGCCGTTTACCCGGCAGCCGCCCCGCCAACTCGAGGCCTGCCGCGATGCCCAACATGGCGGCGGCCGCGATGAGGGGTGAGCCGGAGACGTTCGCCGCACGCGGCGAGTTCGGCGCGTGACCGGCGATTTCGGCAGGATCGCTTCGCAGGATCGGCGCCCCGACGGGCACGCCATCGGCCGGCACGAGTGCGCGCTTCAGCGCTGGTGGCGCGCCAGGAGCCGAGCTGCCAGGGGCAGGAAACCCAGGCGCCTTTCCCTCGGTCGCAGTCCTGCCGTCGGTCACAACCGCTGTCCGTCCACGATCTCGGCGAAGGTGCGGATGGTGGCTTCCCTGCTTTGGCCGGGACGGACGAACGGCACGATCGATACCTGGTCGACGCCAAGGGATTCCACCTCCTTGAGCCGTTGCGTGCACTCGTCACGGGTGCCGGCGAGGGCGAAGAGGTCGACGAGTTCGTCGGGCACCAATTCGGCGTGCGTCGCCTCGGT
>JAVRPF010000565.1:0-11831 GCA_032162385.1 Mycobacterium sp. | reverse complement strand
TGCGCTATCGCACCGAGGAGACCGACGACGGGCTGTCCGGCGAGGAGGGTTCCTTCACGATCTGCTCGTTCTGGCTGGTGTCTGCGCTGGTGGAGATCGGCGAGATCAGCCGGGCCAAGCACCTGTGCGAGCGGTTGTTGTCGTTCGCCAGTCCACTGCACCTCTACGCCGAGGAGATCGAGCCGCGCACCGGACGGCATCTTGGCAACTTCCCGCAGGCGTTCACCCACCTGGCGCTCATCAACGCCGTGGTGCACGTCATCCGCGCCGAGGATGAGGCCGACAGCACCGGCGTGTTCCAGCCGGCCAACGCGCCGACGTAAGCGGCCGTCAGCCGCCGACGGCGTGCAGCCGCGAGTCGGCGAACGGTCGCTCGGCCGACGGACTCCACTCCAGGTGGAAGTCCACGACCAGCGGTGCTGGCACGGCCAGTGCGACGGGCGTGAGTCGGCTGTTCACGTCGTCGCGGGCGACACCGGTGATCACCCGCCCGCCGAAGCCGTCGCCGCGCGCTGGCACCGTGGCGGTGATCGTGGCCGAGTGGACACCGGGGCTCGGGCGTAGGTAGAACTCGCCGCCTGGCTCGCAGACGAGCAGGTCCGCGCCGTCGGCGTCGACCAATGCGCCTCCCGAAACCAGCAGCGCGGCAATATCATTGGCATGCAGCCGAAGCGGGCCGACCAGGCCGCCGTCCACGCTGGCTGCCGCGGCCGACAGCTCCGGGGCCACCGCATGGCGTCGGGCCCAGCGGGCCCCCGCGAGCAGGTAGTCGTAGAGATGGACGATGCGGTCGGCATTGCGGTAGTGGCTCACCCCGTCGAGCCAGAACGCGACGTCGCCGAACTCCACGCCAGCCGCGTCCGCGACCACCCGGTCGTCGAAGATCCGCACCGCATCCACGTGCGCATCAGGCGACAGGTGCTGGTTGCGGAACACCAGGACCTTGTACCGCCAGAAGTCCTCCCGCAGCCCGGGCGGTTGCCTCGTCGACACCGTGGGCCAAGTCGACACCGACGATCTCAGCGCCGAGAAGCGGGCTGGCCGGCACGACCGCGTACGGGGCGGTGGGGGTAGTCGTCATCTGCATCACCTTCATCCTTGTAAACGACTGCGCGAGAACGGAGAAACTGATCAAGCGATTGCCACCGTAAGTTCCGTTGCGCCCGAGGCGGAATGGTTTGGATCACGGGTACGCGTATCTGGCGTGACTGGCATGCGCCTCGCGTGCCGCCCGACACACTGCGCACGGCTGTGCCCAGAGTCGGCGCCGAGCCGGTGCCCGTCGCGAAGTGGAGGGCGCGAGCGCCGGGGTCATGGCGCATTACCGTGACGCGGGCGCCGACCTTGGCAGTGAGCTGCTCCTGTATTGCGGAGGCGGCATCTCGGCCACGGCGAACGCGCTCGCCCTCTCATCGATCGGGGTCCAACACGCACGGGTCTATGACGGGCCTCTTGAAGAATGGAGTGCAGACCCTGGCCTGCCACTGACCACACTGCTTAGACGGCCGGCGAAGCGTCTTCCCCCGGCCGCTTCTGCTCGAACTCGGACGACGAGAGGGGACTTCGACCCTTGGGAACCGTGCCGTCGGGCTTCGTCGCTCGTCGCGCCGAGTCAGTTGAGGCACCCTGAAACGCCGGCAAGGCGTTCAGCTGAGGCCAAAGACTCAGTGTGATTTGAACACTGTCGGATGCCCACGGGGATCTGTCACACTCGTGCAGTTCACGAGGGGCCACCATGCCACCGCAGCGCTGCGGTGATGCCTGGCGCCAAGGAACGTCTACGCCAAAAGTCTGCCCGACCGCGCCGCCGTGACCTTGCCCTGATCTGATCCAGGAGGTCGTGTGTTCACTCCGTCCAACTTGTCGCCCGGTATTGGTTTTGCGCTGATGCTGGGCCTGGGCGTGTTCATGTTCTTCGTCGCATCGGTCGTACGCAAGATGGTGCGGAACACCCATGACTTCGTGATTGCCGACCGTAAAATCGGATTCGGCTTCGGTGTCGGCTCGGTCATCGCGGTGTGGACCTGGTCGATGGCGGTCATGATGTCCTCCGCCCAGGCCTTCACCTTTGGTACGTCCGGGCTGATCTGGTTCGTCGTACCCAACGGACTAGCGGTCATGGCGATGGTTCCGTTCGCGCTGAAGCTTCGGCGTCAGATGCCGGCCGGGTACACCATTGTCGAATTCATCCGCCAACGCTTCCAGAACAAACCCGCGACCACGGTGATGCTCATCGCCATGCTGTTGGGCCTACTTGCCGAGATCTTCATTAACCTCTTCGGCGTCGTCCTGGTCATGGGTGTGGTGTTCGGCATCAGCCCGACCGTGGTGCTGATCGTCACCCTCGCGACCGTGACGATCTACTCCTACTTCGGCGGACTGTGGACTTCGGCGATCACGGCGACCTTCAACACCCTGCTCATCACCGTACCTGCCGCCATCGTCGTTCTCTATGTGCTGCAGAAGGTGGGCGGCGCCGACCTGGTCTTCGAGAAGGTGAAGGCCGCCGGACCGAACACGTTGAACGCGTTCGACGGTTCTGCCGCAGCGGGATTCGGTATATCGCTGGCGCTCGGCCTGCTCGCATCGACGATGGCCGACCAGACGTTCTGGCAGAAGGCCTGGGCACTCAAGCCATCCACCATGGGGCGCACCTTCGTCTGGGCGGGTCTGTGGTTCTACCCGATCCCGATCGTGCTCGGCCTGCTCGGTCTGGTCGGACTCGGCTTCGGAGTCAACGTTGCCGATCTCGGCGACGCCGGGTCCGGTGGCATCGGGCCGTACGTGGTGAGCCACCTCGGCCTGCCGATCGTGCTGGTCGCGCTCTACGTGTTGATCATCCTCAACGCCTGCTACTCGTCGATCGATGGCGCTTTCTCCGCACTGTCCTCGATCGTCGCGGTCGACGTACTGAAGCGTGTCAATCCCGCCATTTCGTCCAAGTCACTGCTGCGTTGGACGAAGGCCTCGATCATCATCGCCGGCGTCGTCGGCGGAATCGTGGTCAGCTCGGGCATCGACTACGTCGAGCTGGTCAACACCGTGTACTTCATCAAGGCAGCGTTGATCATTCCGCTTGCGTTGGCCATCTTCTGGCGCCGGATGACGTCGACGGCTTTCGTCGTCAGCCTGGTGCTGGCAGTTGCCGTCGGCTACCCGGTGCGCCAGCTGGTCGGTGAGCTGCAGGGAATCGTCACGTTGGAGGTCATTTCGCTGGTGGCGGCCGTGGGTATCAGCTTGCTGTCGCGCCAAAGCTTCGACTTCGCGACGCTGCGCCGCAGTGACGCACTGGCAGAGGGTCCGCCGGGCGACGATCCAGCCGAGCCCAGTGACGTCAAGTCCGCCGAGTTCGTCGATCCGGATCCGGTCCGATGATCGCGTTCTGGATCGCCGTAATCGTGGGCGTGGCAGTCGGAGTCGTGTACATCACGTTGGCTGTGCAAGCGTTCGCTCGGGTGCGTACCGAGGTACTGGCCTCGGCCACCACTGATGCGACACAGGACCCGTCCGGTGACGACGTCGACGACGACGGTGGGTTTACCTGGAAAGCGATTGGAGCGGTGGTCTTCTCGACCCTGGTCATCGTTCTGCTCGGCGTCAGCAGCGTGTTCTGGTACCTGCCCGCCATTCTCGCAATCGGCTCGTCCGTCGCCGTGATCGCCGCCTTCGTCATCGATCGTCGGTCCGGCATCGAGCAAGGGAACTGATGAAAAGGATCCACCTGCTGGGCTTTGTCCAGCACGGAGTCATGAACCATGCCTCGACCATGTGGGCGCATCCGCGCGACAAGGTCGGGTATCACTGGTCGCGTCCGGAGTACTGGCGCGATCTGGGGCGAATCATGGAGCGCGGCCTGTTCGACGCGATGTTCATCGCCGACGAGCTGGCGCCCTACACCACGTACAAGGGCAACTCCGATCCGGTGGTGAAGTATGCCGGGCAGTGTCCGGTGCACGAGCCGGCGAGCCTGGTGCCGATCATCGGTGCGTTCACCAAAAACCTCGGTATCGGCATCACCCTCTCGACATCCTTCGTGCCGCCGTACATGATGGCCCGCCAGCTCTCCACGCTCGATCACCTCACCAACGGCCGCGTCGGCTGGAACATCGTGACCTCGTACTCCAAGAGCGAGTTCCAGGCGATGGGGCGGGAGAACCTCACCCCGCGCGACAAACGCTACGAGGTCGTCGAGGAATACATGCAGCTGTGCTACCAGCTGTGGGACTCGTGGGATGACGATGCGATCGTCTATGACCGCGAGACCGGTGTCTTCGCGGATCCGTCGAAGGTACGGGAGGTCGACTTTCAGGGTGAGTTCTTCCGGTCGAAGGGTCGGCACTTCGTCGCGCCGTCACCGCAGAAGCGACCTGTCCTATGGCAGGCCGGATCGAGCGACCAAGGTCGCGATTTCGCCTCCAAGCACGCCGAATCCGTCTTCGGTATCTTTCCGACGCCGAAGAGCATGCGCGCCTACGCGGACGACATCCACACCCGCGCTGACGATCACGGTCGTGACCCCGAATCGGTGAAGCTCATCTACGGTCTGCAGACCATCATCGATCGCGACAAGTCGCGGGCCAATGACCGCTACGCGGAGTTGGTCGAGCGCGTCCAGATCGAGAGTGCCCTGGGAATTCTCTCCGGCCACACCGGCTTCGACTTCTCCACCCTGGGTCTAGATGACAACGTCGTCGACGCCGACGTGCAGGGCATCCGCGGTCTGTTCGACGCCATCCTGGAGGCGAAAGACGGTGCGCCCGTGACGGTCCGGGAGGCCGCGCAGATCTACGGCGTGTCCATGGGTGCGCCGGTGGCGGTCGGCACCCCGGCGGACGTCGCCGACCAGATGGAGCAGTACATCGACGAGGGCGGTTGCAACGGATTCATGCTCCTGGCCACCGACACCCCTGGCTGCTTCAACGATGTCACCGAACTGCTCGTCCCCGAGTTGCAACGTCGGGGCCGCTATCGAACTCGTTATCCAGGGTCGACTCTGCGCGAAAGTCTGCAGGAATACTGACGTCGAGTATGAAGAAGGCGCACTTCCTGGCGTTCATGCAGCACGGCGTCAGCAGCCATTCCGTTGGCATGTGGCGACACCCGCTCGACAAGATCGGATACGACTACGCGGCCCCGCCGTACTGGGAGCACCTGGCACGGACGTTGGAACGCGGCCTGTTCGACGCGTTCTTTCTGGCCGACGAACTCGCCCCCTACAACTCCTTCGAGGACAGTTCGAATGCCACGGTTCGCTACGCCGTACAGGCGCCGACGCACGAGCCCGCGGCACTGACACCGATCATTACCGGCGTGACGACACATCTCGGCGTCGGCATCACTCTGTCGACCGCTTTCGAGCATCCGTACTCGATGGCGCGTCGGCTCGCGACGTTCGATCACCTATCGGGCGGCCGGATCGCCTGGAACATCGTGGGCTCGTACTCTCCATCGGAGTTCGCGGCCTATGGCCAGGACATGCCGGACCGCTCCACACGTTACGAGCGCATCGAGGAGTACGTCGAGCTGTGCTGCCGGCTCTGGGACTCCTGGCAGCCCGACGCGATCGTCGCCGACCGCGAGACCGGGATCTACGCGCATCCGGAGAAGATCGCCGAGGTGTGCTTCGACGGCAAGTACTTCCGTTGCCGAGCGAGACATTTCGTGGCACCATCCCCGCAAGGAAGGCCGGTTTTGTGGCAGGCCGGAGCGAGCGAACAGGGCCGCCAGTTCGCCGCGCGTACGGCTGAGGCGATATTTGCGATCCAGCCGACGATGCCGTCGATGCGCGCGTACTCGGACGACATTCGCAGGCGGGTAGTGGCCGCGGGCCGGGACCCGGAGTCGGTGAAGCTCTTCTACGGCGCGCAGGTGATAGTTGGGCGGACCGCGGCGCAGGCTCGGGAGAAGGCCGACTACCTGCGAGCGCTACTTCGGCCGGAGGCATCACTGGCCATGCTGTCCGGCCAACTGGGCGTGGACTTCTCGGAGTTCGACCCGTCGGCCCCGCTGGAGGACATTCCAGTGCCAGGGATCCAGGGTGTCAAGGCGGCCCTGGTCGCAAGCGGCGCCGGTGCCGCCGTGACGGTCGCGGAAGCCGCCGACATCTACGCGTTCCGCTTCTCGATGCCTCAGGTGGTCGGTACCCCGAGCGAGGTCGCCGACCAACTGGAGAACTATCTGGATGAGGGTGGGGCCGACGGCTTCATGCTGTTGGCCACTTATACGCCAGGGTGTTTCGAGGAGTTCGTCGACCTGGTCGTACCGGAACTGCAGCGGCGCGGACGCTATCGGACCACATATCCGGGGAAGACGTTGCGGGAGAATATTCGCGCAGTTTAGAGCTCCCCGTCTTACGCCATCGATTCCCTTACGTCGTGCGGCCCTCGGCGCGTCGCCGACCAGGGTCGACCGACACCAGTCGACGGACAGCGATTTTCACTACACCACTGTCGAAGACGACCGCTAGAAGGCCGATTACACGTCTCCCCCGGCCACTTCTGCTCGATGAACGCCCGGGTCTGGTCGCCGTGGAGCAGGTCGTTGAGTTTTACGGCGTCGGGGTTGTCGTGGTTGTCCGTCCGGGTCACCAAGAAGTTGGCGTGCGGATTGTCCTGGAGCGGCTCGACGATCAAGGCGTCCGTGAGGGTGTAGCCGGCGTCGAGGAAGTAGTTGCCATTCAGGATCGCCGGGTCGACGTCGGGAACGGCGCGCGCCTGTAGGTCGGGAGCAGCTTCGACGAACTGCAGATTCTTTGGATTGCCGACGGTCTTGTCGTTCACCGGATCGCTCGTCGGCAGAGTGACCAGATTCTTCGATGCCAACAGATCCAGCGCCCGCTTCTGGTTCGATCCATCCGTCGATGTCGCCCTCGGACAGCCATCTGTTGCCGAGGGAGTAGTCGTCGAAGTAGCGAATGTCGAAGTCCAGTCTGGCATCCTTCGCCTGGCCGTTCTTGATGAACTCGAGTATCTCCGCGTGCGGAACCTGGGTGGCCGCGACGGTCAAGTGGTGCTTGTCGTCGAAGCCGCACAGCCAGAAGAAGCCGGCCACTGCGATCACGATCACGATTAGGACAGCGATGCCCGCGTAGATCGGCGCCCTGCGCTTCGGTGGGCAAGCCATTTCGAATAGTCTTCAACACGGTCCGGCGCCGAATGGTCGAGCCCGGTGATGGCCAGCTGGAACTGCTGGACCGACTGTGGGCCGAGGTGAATTACCCCGCCGTCGAGAATGCGCATGTCGGCGTTGAGGTCACGCGACAGCGCACTGATGAATGCCGCGGACGACTCGGTTGGGGCGTGCACGTCGCCGATCAACTCGGCACTGCTCGGCGGTCGTCATCTGTATCACCTCTTGCCTGGACGGGACGACATCGGCGAACTCAATCGAGTCGAGACCACCGTAATTCTCGTTGGGAGCCAGGTGGAATGGTTCCGATCACGGGTATGTGTATCTGGAGCCCCTCACAACCGTCCGAGCATCAGCCGAAAGTCACGTTGTGCTCGACGCCGCGATGGACGACTCCGATCGTGCGGCGAACGCCCGTTGACGGTCCCGCGCCGACATCGCTCCCCACACTCCGTACGTCTCGCGCGTGGACAGCGCATGGTCGCGGCAGTCGTCTGCCACTGGGCACGCGCGGCAGATCCGCTTCGCGTGCTCCTCCCGCGCCCGCAGACCCCGTCGGCCGCCATCCTCGGGGTAGAAGACCCTCGTGCGCAAGCCGCCGGCAACTCCCGCACTCCTGCCAACTCCCGGCCCCGGGCAGCGGCCGTGGCGACCGCTGCCCGGATCCAGGTACCAGCTCGACTGCCACTTCCCCGGCTGCCATCACTCGCCTCCGTTCACCGCGATGTTGGTGATGCCTGGACCGTTGCCAAGAGATTGCCAGGTCCACTTGGTCACCCGCTTCGACGTCGGAATGGACTTCACCCGCTCGATCAGCGGGAACCACGCCAGGTCCTTCGTCGCGATGACGTTGGCGTCCTTCCAGGACTGCTTTCGTCATCCTGCGTCTGAAGCGGGTGCGCGATACGGATGCCGTCTGCATCGAGCGCCTGGAACACTTCCTCCGCGAAGAGGGCGGTCGCGAGGTGGACGGCCACCGGGTGACGGTCCTGCTCGCCGGCGTTCGACCCGACACGCTGAAGGTGTTGCGGAACATCGGTTTCGACGATTGGTTCCCGGCTGAGCAGGTCTTCCCCGAGGAGGACCAGGAGTACTCGGCGACCCTTCGGGAAGTGCAGTTCGCGCGCGCGAAACTCGGCATCGACGAACCCGGTCAGCGAGTTGCCGAGCTGGGGCGCGAACGCAGCGCGGACCCGCTCTACTACCTCGTCTAGGTGTCACCTCGACGAGGCGGATTGGGGGTCCGTCGATGGCCAGTTATGCGCGGTGCTCCGCAAAGGTCTTGAATGAGTCCACATGCGTGGGCCATATTGGCGCCGTGTCTCCATCGGCGCTAGGCGACGCCCCTCTCACCACGCCGGTGCGGGAATGAAGCGGCGAGCCACCCGGGTTGTTGACATGGACACCTCCGTTCAGTGGGTGCTCCTACCGGGACCAATGGAGGAGATCAGGTGACCACGACACCCGACAGGGCCATCGAGACTCCGCGGTTCGTTGCCGTTCGTAAGAACGGCCCGCTCGCGTCGCCGCTGCTCGACGAGCTCTCGGTCGAATACGGCACCTGGTACGGCGGCAGTGCGGGGCAGGAATATCGCGACTTGCGGGCCTATCCCGCCGAGGAGTTCGACCCGCCCGGCGGCGTGCTCATCGAGGCGGTCTCCAACGGCGTGCCCGTGGCAGGTGGTGCGTTTCGCCGCTACGACCCGTCGACAGCCGAGCTCCAGCGCATGTGGACGGCAACAGGGCACCGCAGGCTGGGTTACGGCAAGCTCGTCGTAGCCGAACTGGAGCGGATTGCGTTGCAGCGCGGATACACCCGTGTCTACTTGACCACCGGATGGCGACAGCCCGAGGCAGTGGCGCTATACCTCGCGATGGGATACACGCCGCTCTACGATCCGTCGCTGCGCGCCGAAGGCATTGGGCCGCACGCGTTCGAGAAACAGCTTGGGACGGGAGAGTGACCTCGTGAAGTTTCTGTTGATCACGCTGATCACTCATCAGCCGGACCCTGCTTCGGGTGGGAAGAAGAGTCCGGCCGAACGGCTGCGCGATGTCGTCGACTCTGCGGTGCTCGCCGAGGAACTGGGTTTCGACGGATTTGCCGTGGGCGAGCGTCACGAGGATCCGTTCATCTCGTCGTCTCCCCCTGTGGTGCTGAGCAACATTGCGGCACGGACATCGAAGATCGGCTTGTTCACCGGGGTGACGACGCTGAGCCTGCTCGATCCGGTCCGGGCTTTCGAGGACTACTCGACGCTCGACAACCTGTCCGGCGGGCGGCTCGAACTGATCATCGGCAAGGGCAACGGCGCCGCGCAGGCCGAGCTGTTCCACGTGACCACCGCCGATCAGTGGGACCGCAATCGCGAAGGCTACGAACTGTTCCGCATGCTGTGGGAAAGCGACGACGTCACGTGGTCCGGTCGGTTCCGCCCGGCGCTCGTCAACGCCAAGGCGCTTCCCCGTCCCCTGCAGAAGCGCCTCCGCATCTGGCACGGCAGTGCGACGAGCAAGGACTCCGTCGACCTTGCCGCCCGTTACGGTGACCCGATCTTCTCTGCGAACGTCACCTACTCCATCGAGCCGTACGCCGAACTGGTGCGTCACTACCGGCAGCGGTGGGAGTTCTACGGCCACCAACCCGAGGATGCGTTGGTCGGCGCCGGGACCGCCGGGTTCCATATCGCGCAGACGTCGCAGCAGGCGGTGGCCGAGTATCGGCTTGCGTTCGAGGCGCGTTTGGCGTTCCAGCGGCGCTCAGGCCTTCCGGTGGTGTTCGATTCGATCTACGACTTCGTTGACCGTAGTTCGGCATTGGTCGGCAGCCCGCAGCAGGTGATCGACAAGGTGGCTCGCTATTACGAGCAGTTCGGTCACGAGGTGATCCACCTCAGTGCAGATGCCGACGGTGTGACCGTCGGTCAAAGGCGTCGGAGCCTGGAGTTGTTCCAGTCCGACGTCGCTCCCGTTCTTCGTGAGCGCATTCCGAGCCGGCCACTCGTCTCGCAGGCGAATCTGACAGAGGTGGCGCTATGACTGTTTTCGCGTTGGGTATCGAGTTGGACGGCGAGGGAAGCCATCCGGCGGCATGGCGCCGTGCGCACCATCCGCCTAGCGACTCGCTGAGCGGGCGAACGCTGACCCAGAAGGTGCGTGCGGCCGAGAATGCGGGTTTCACGTTGGCCACGTTCGACGATTCGATCGTGCCCCCGAATGCCGGCATCAGAGGACGCGTCGACGCGGTCAACCGGGCGTCGTTCGTCGCCGCCACGACGTCGACGATCGGCCTGGTCCCTGTCGTCGAAACCACGTACGCCGAACCGTTCCACACGTCGTCGCAGCTGGCCACCCTCGACTACTCCTCTCGCGGTCGTGGCGGCTGGATCGCCGCTCGCGTCGCCGATCCGGCGGCAGCCGGCGCATGGGGCCGGCCTGTCCTCGCCAAGCAGGTCGACCTGGACCGCGAGCAGCGGGATTCCATCACCGTGGTGCGCAGCCTGTGGGATTCGTGGGAGGACGATGCCGTCATCCGTGATTACGCGAGCGGCCGATTCCTCGATCGGGAGAAGCTGCACTACGTCGACTTCGACGGTGAGTCGTTCACGGTCAAGGGGCCGGCCATCGTGCCAAGGCCGCCGCAGGGCCAACTGGTCGCGTTCGGCACCGAGTCCGACCGCGAACAGGTCGACGTCGTCCTCGTCGCCGATGCGAATCACGACGCGGCGGTTGCTGCCGCGAACGACAGCGCCGGCCTGACGTTCATCGAGCTCGACGTCACGCTCGACACCGCGCAGGCATCTGCCGCGGACCGCCTCGCCGCGCTGAACGGACATCACCCGAAACCCGAGAGTTCCCGACTCGAATATGTCGGCCCGGCAACCGGATTCCTGGATTTGCTCACCGCGCTCGCGGCACACACCGATGGCGTGCGGCTGTTTCCCACGGTGATCGACGAGGATCTGCCCGCGCTCGCGCGATATGTCCTTCCTGCGCTGTTCAAGTCAGGCGTAGCACATCGACCTGTACCCGGGTCGTCACTCCGCGGAAATCTCGGCCTGCCTCGGCCGGCCAACCGATACGCGAAGGTCTGAATCTCCCATGAGCACCTCCGACGTACCGCGCCCCGACGCCCACGTGCACTTCGGGGTCTTCTTCCAAGGCGTCAACCACACGACGATCTGGTCGGATCCGGCCAGTGGTTCTCAGATCGACTTCGAGACCTTCCGTCGGATGATTACGACGGCAGAGCGCGGACTGTTCGACGCGTTCTTCCTCGGGGAGGGTCTGCGACTACGGGAGCAGGACGGCAAGATCCTCGATCTCGACATCGCTGGTCGCCCCGACGCCATCGCGCAGCTTTCCGCGTTGGCAGGCATCACCGAGCACATCGGTCTGGTCGCCACGCAGAACACGACGTACAACGAGCCGGCAGACCTGGCCCGGCGTCTGGCAGGTCTGGACATTCTCTCGGGGGGCCGGGCGGGGTGGAACGCCGTCACCACCGACAACGCGTGGACCGGGGAGAACTTCCGACGCGGCGGCTTCCTCGATCACGAACTCCGGTACGAACGGGCCGGACAGTTCATTCGCACGGCCCGCGCCATCTGGGATTCGTGGGCCGACGACGCGATCGCGACCTCCATCGACACCGACGCTTGGGCGGATCCAGATGCCGTACAGCACCTCACGCGCTCGACGTC
>JAVRPF010000564.1:0-6959 GCA_032162385.1 Mycobacterium sp. | reverse complement strand
GGAGCCGCGGAAGATCTTGCCGCGGCGGGTGTTTCGGTGCTTCACGCGCACGGGCCGAAGAACGTGCTCGACCTTCGAACGCCCGTCGCCGACGATCCGCCGTACGTCGCGGTGCCCTACCTGAGCCGGATGGATCTCGCCTACGCCGCGGCCGACCTGGCGATCTGCCGGTCCGGCGCGATTACGGTCGCCGAGGTCAGCGCCGTCGGCCTGCCCGCGGTGTACGTGCCGCTGCCGATCGGCAACGGTGAGCAGCGACTCAATGCGCTCCCCGTGGTCAACGCGGGCGGCGGCCTGATCGTGGACGACGCCGACCTGACCCCGGCGTTCGTCGCCAAAACCGCGGGTGGGCTGCTCGGCGACCCGCCGCGGCTGGCGGCGATGACGGCATCGGCGGCGCTGGCCGGTCACCGCGACGCCGCGCGACGCGTTGCCGAAGTGACCATCGAAATTGCGGGCGAGTCGCGGAGGGCAGGAGCGAAGCGACCCGGGAAAGCAATCCGGAGGGCGTCGCAATGAGTGTCCAGCCGCTGCCTGCCGAGTTGGAGCGGGTCCACATGGTCGGCATCGGGGGAGCGGGAATGTCGGGTATCGCCCGCATCCTGCTGGACCGCGGCGGGCAGGTCTCCGGCTCCGATGCCAAGGAGTCCCGCGGACTGGCCGCGCTGCGTGCCCGCGGTGCGCAGATCCGGATCGGCCACGACGCATCG
This sequence comes from Mycobacterium sp., assembly GCA_032162385.1. Lineage (GTDB taxonomy): Bacteria > Actinomycetota > Actinomycetes > Mycobacteriales > Mycobacteriaceae > Mycobacterium. The sequence goes on along the minus strand of JAVRPF010000564.1, from coordinate 6,249 downwards.
TCGCTCGACATGCTGCCTGGCGGGCCGACTGCCGTGGTCAGCACGCACGCCGCGATCCCCAAGACCAACCCCGAACTCGTCGAGGCGGGCCGCCGCGGCATACCGGTGATCATGAGGCCCGCGGTGCTGGCGAGGCTGATGGACGGCTACGCCACGGTGATGGTGACCGGCACGCACGGCAAGACGACGACCACCTCGATGGTCATCGTCGCGTTGCAGCACGGCGGTTTCGACCCATCGTTCGCGGTGGGGGGCGACCTCGGCGAGGCAGGCACCAATGCCCACCACGGCAGCGGCACGTCCTTCGTCGCCGAGGCCGACGAGAGCGACGGCTCGCTGCTCGAGTACACGCCGGACGTGGCGGTGGTGACCAACATCGATGCCGACCACCTGGACTTCTTCGGCAGCGCCGAGGCTTATGGCGCGGTCTTCGACCAGTTCGTCGAGCGGCTGCGGCCCGGCGGTGCGCTGGTGGTCTGCGTGGACGATCCCGGAGCCGCGGCGCTGGCCGAGCGGTCCGCCGCAGGCGGTGTACGGGTGCTGCCCTACGGCAGCGGCGATGACCCGAATCTCGCTGGGGCCCTGCTGAATTGGGAACAACAGGGAACCGGCGGCGTGGCGACCATTCAGTTGGCCGGCGAGTCGCATCCCCGCGGAATGCGGCTGGCGGTGCCCGGCAGGCACATGGCGCTCAACGCATTGGGAGCGCTGCTCGCGGCCACGGAGGTCGGCGGGAGCGCCGACTCGGTACTCGACGGCCTCGCCGGGTTCGAGGGCGTCCGGCGCCGCTTCGAGTCGGTCGGCATCGCGGCGGGCGTGCGGGTGTTCGACGACTATGCCCACCATCCGACCGAGGTCCGCGCGACGCTCGAGGCCGTGCGCGGTGTCGCGGGGGAGTCCCGGTCGATCGTGGTGTTCCAGCCCCACCTCTACTCCAGGACCAAGACCTTCGCGCGTGAGTTCGCCTCCGCGCTGTCCGGCGCCGACGAGGTGTTCGTGCTCGATGTGTACGCGGCGCGCGAACAACCACTGGCCGGGATCAGCGGCGCCAGCATCGCCGAGCACGTGACGGCCCGTGTGCGCTACCTGCCCGACTTCTCCACGGTCGCCGGGGCCGTCGCCGCAGCGGCCAGGCCCGGCGACGTCATCATCACGATGGGTGCGGGCGACGTCACGCTCCTCGGACAGGAGATCCTGGCGGCTCTGCAGATGGAGGGCAATCGCCGGGCGCCGGGAGCGCAGTCGCGATGACCGGACCCACCGACACCGGCCCCACCGACACCGACGAGGGCCCCGACGAGGACGCCGGGAACCCCTTTGCCGGTGAAACCGGCGAAACCGGCGATGACACCGAGACCGCTGATGCCGCCGATGGCACCGCCCCGGAGCCCGACTTCGAGGGCCCTCGGCGTCGGGCCCGGCGCGAGCGCGAGGAACGCCGCACGGCCCAGGCCCGGGCGACCGCAATCGAGGAGGCTCGCCGCGAGGCCAAGAAGCGGGCTGGGGGAAAACCGGCCAATCAGGCGAAAACCCCTGCGCGAGGCCTGATCCGGGGTCTCAAGGTGCTGATGTGGTCGGCGGTGGCCAGCGTGGTGGCGGTCGGGTTGGGCCTGCTGTTGTACTTCACCCCCATCATGGCCGCCCGCGTCACCGTGGTCACCGGCCTGACCACGGTGAGCGAAGAGGAAGTCGCTCAGGCCGCCGCGATCGTGCCAGGGACGCCACTGCTGCAGATCAACACCGACGCCGTCGCCGAACGTGTCGCGACCATCCGGCGCGTGGCCAGCGCCAGGGTGCAACGCGAATACCCCTCGACGCTGCGCATCACCGTCGCCGAGCGCATCCCCATCGTCGTCAAGGACTATCCCGACGGGCCGCACCTGTTCGACCGTGACGGGGTGGACTTCGCCACTGTGCCGCCACCGCCGGGCCTGCCGTATCTGGACGCCGACACTCCCGGCCCGAGCGACGACCCCACGAAGGCGGCCCTGCAGGTACTGCTTGCGCTGCGGCCCGAGGTGTCGGGTCAAGTGAGTCGCATCGCGGCGCCTTCGGTCGCGTCGATCACCCTGACGCTCGTCGACGGCAGGGAGGTGATCTGGGGAACCACCGACCGAACCGAGGAGAAGGCCCTCAAACTGGGGGCTCTGCTGACCCAGCCCGGTCGTACCTACGACGTGTCCAGCCCGGATTTGCCGACGGTCAAGTAGCGGCACGGTCCGGAGAAACCCGGAAAAATGCGCCAAGAATCGTCGGCGCGCCTGCACGGATACCCCGCACGCTCGTCCTACCGTTCTTTTTGCACGGATCTACTTGACATAACTCTAAGCCTATGGTTGAGGTTGAGGGTTTGCGGTCAGGGGGCCGGCACCAGGAAGCAACCAGGGAGGAACACGACCCATGACGCCACCGCACAACTATCTCGCCGTCATCAAGGTGGTCGGCATCGGTGGCGGCGGCGTGAATGCCGTCAACCGGATGATCGAACAGGGTCTGAAGGGCGTGGAGTTCATCGCCATCAACACCGACGCCCAGGCACTGTTGATGAGTGACGCCGACGTCAAGCTCGACGTCGGCCGTGATTCCACTCGCGGGCTCGGAGCGGGCGCGGACCCCGAGGTCGGGCGCAAGGCAGCCGAGGACGCCAAGGACGACATCGAGGAGCTGCTCCGCGGCGCCGACATGGTGTTCGTCACTGCTGGCGAAGGCGGTGGCACCGGCACCGGAGGTGCGCCGGTGGTCGCGACGATCGCGCGCAAGCTGGGCGCGCTCACCGTCGGCGTGGTGACCCGGCCGTTCTCCTTCGAGGGCAAGCGCCGGAGCAACCAGGCCGAGACGGGCATCGGCTCGTTGCGGGAGAGCTGCGACACCCTCATCGTCATCCCAAACGACCGCCTGCTGCAGATGGGCGACGCTGCCGTCTCGCTGATGGACGCGTTCCGCAGCGCCGACGAGGTGCTCCTCAACGGCGTGCAGGGCATCACCGACCTGATCACCACCCCCGGCCTGATCAACGTGGACTTCGCCGACGTCAAGGGCATCATGTCGGGAGCGGGCACCGCGCTGATGGGCATCGGCGCGGCGCGCGGGGACGGCCGGGCGCTCAAGGCGGCCGAGATCGCGATCAACTCCCCGCTGCTCGAGCAGTCGATGGAAGGCGCTCAGGGCGTGCTGATGTCGGTCGCCGGCGGCAGCGATCTGGGTCTCTTCGAGATCAACGAGGCCGCTTCCCTGGTCCAGGACGCCGCGCATCCCGAAGCCAACATCATCTTCGGCACGGTCATCGACGATTCGTTGGGTGACGAGGTCAGAGTCACGGTCATCGCGGCCGGGTTCGACGCTGCCGGACCGAGTCGCAAGCCGGTCGTCGGCGCGGGGCAGGGCATCGCCTCGGGCAAGGCAGGCAGGGTCACCACGCCGGTCTTCGAGCCGGTCGACCCGGCGAGTGTGCCGGTGCACACCAACGGGGCGACGGTGAGCATCGGTGGCGGCGGCGATGACGACGATGACGTCGACGTGCCGCCCTTCATGCGCCACTGAGCTCATCCGGTGCTGGGGTCCCCCCGCTTGCGGGGGAGAGCGGAGCGGCCGGGGAATGTCGTCGAACCGGGTCATCGACCGCTCGCCGGAATACTGGACACCGTGAGCTACTCCATCCGGCGGGTGACCACCACCCGCGCGGGCGGCGTCTCGTCGGCGCCGTTCGACAGCTTCAACGTGGGCGACCACGTCGGCGACGATCCCGAAGCGGTCGCAGCCAACCGCCGACGTCTCGCCGAAGGGATCGGGCTGGTTGACCGCATCGTCTGGATGCACCAGGTGCACGGTGACCGGGTCGTGGCGGTGGACGGGCCCGGCCACACCGTCGACAATGCCGACGGATTGGTCACGACCAAACCTCGATTGGCTTTGGCGGTGGTAACCGCCGATTGCGTCCCGGTGTTAATGGCGGACGCACGTGCCGGCGTCGTGGCCGCGGTGCACGCGGGCCGCGTCGGTGCGCAGAACGGTGTGGTGGTCCGCGCGGTCGAGGAGATGTTGCGGGCGGGTGCGCACCCCGCGGACATCTCCGTGCTGCTTGGTCCTGCCGCCAGTGGACGCAACTACGAGGTGCCCGCGGCCATGGCCGCCGATGTGGAGGCGACGCTGCCGGGAAGCCGCACCAAGACCGCCCTTGGCACGGCCGGGCTCGACCTCAGGGCCGGAATCACAAGGCAGCTAAAGGAGTTGGGCGTCGCGTCAATCGCCGTAGACCCGCGTTGCACGATCGACGACGACGCCCTGTTCAGTCACCGGCGGGGAGCGCCGACCGGACGGCTGGCGTCGTTGATATGGATGGAATGACCACCCCGCGGGATGCCGAACTCGCCGAGTCGCTGGCCACGGTGCGGGCGCGCCTCGAGCGCGCCGCGGCTGTCGCGGGGCGCGTCGTCGAAGAAATTGAATTACTCCCCGTCACCAAATTCTTTCCGGCCTCGGATGTAATTCTGTTGACCAAACTCGGATGCGCCGCATTCGGCGAATCACGCGAACCGGAAGCGTCGAATAAGGTCGCCGAAGTGGCGGTTGCATTGCCAGGCGAGTCAGTTCGCTGGCACATGGTGGGCCGGATCCAGCGCAAAAAGGCGCGCTCCGTCGCGGGGTGGGCGTACGCCGCGCACTCGGTGGACAGCGCCGCCCTGCTCGGTGCGCTGGGCCGGGCGGCGGCCCTGGCACTGGAGGAGGGACGGCGCAGCGCACCCCTGCGGGTCTATCTCCAATTGAGCCTCGACGGCGACCCGGACCGCGGTGGCGTGGACGTGGGTCGCGCGGACCTCGTCGACGAACTCTGCGCCCTCGCCGACGCGACCGACGGATTGGACTTCGTGGGCCTCATGGCGATCCCGCCCCTTGACGCCGATGCTGGCGAGTCATTCGCGCGTTTGGAAGCCGAACTGGACCGGGTACAGGGCCACTACCGGCAACGGCTCGGTCTCTCGGCAGGCATGTCCGGAGACCTCGAGACGGCGGTCAAACATGGCTCGACCTGTGTGCGTGTCGGTACCGCGGTTCTGGGGGAACGTCCTCTAACGTCTCCCTGAGTAGTCACTCCAGTCACATCTTCATCACGGACAACACAGAAACTCAGTCATCAGAAGGGTCTCCGATGAGCACACTGCATAAGGTCAAGGCCTACTTCGGTATGGCACCGACGGACGACTACGACGACGAGTACTACGACGACGAGGACCGTTCGTCGCGGTCCTATTCCCGCCGCCCCCGCGAGGAGCGCTTTGACGACGAAGGCTACGGACGCCTGGAGAGCAGGGGCTACGACGAGCGAATCGGTGCCCGCGAGTTCGAGCGCGAATTCGCCGACGCCCCGGCCGGCTACCGCGGCGGCTACGACGACGCACCCTTCCGCGGCAGGGCCGGCGTCGAGCGCCCGCGCTTCAACACTCTGCGGGGCGCCACCCGCGGGTCGGTGGCCATGGAGCCGCGCCGGATGGCGGCGCTGTTCGACGAGGGCAGCCCGCTGTCGAAGATCACCACACTGCGGCCGAAGGACTACAGCGAAGCCCGCACCATTGGCGAGCGCTTCCGCGACGGCACCCCGGTAATCATGGATCTGGTGTCGATGGACAACGCCGACGCCAAGCGCCTGGTCGACTTCGCCGCCGGCCTCGCGTTCGCGCTGCGCGGTTCCTTCGACAAGGTCGCGACGAAGGTATTTCTGCTGTCGCCAGCCGACATCGACGTCACCGCCGAGGAGCGCAGGCGCATCGCCGAGGCCGGGTACTACGCCTATCAGTAGGCCGAGCCGTCGTCATCGGATGATCTGATCCGGGACGGGTAGGCTTGGCAGTGCGTCGCCCGCCGTGTTTCGGCGGGGCGCATCCTTTACCCCGTTCTGTATTCTTTGTCACACGATTGCCTGGAGTGAGGTCGCCCAAGTTGGACCTGTTCTTCAAGATCCTTGGGTTGGCGCTGTTCGTTTTCTGGCTCCTCCTCATCGCCCGTGTCGTGGTCGAGTTCATCCGCTCGTTCAGCCGCGACTGGCAACCGAGGGGTGCGACGGTCGTCGTCCTCGAGATCATCCTCAGCTTGACCGATCCGCCCGTGAAACTCTTGCGACGACTGATTCCGCAGCTCACGATAGGTGCCGTTCGATTCGACCTGTCGATCATGGTCTTGCTCCTGGCGGCGTTCATCGGCATGCAGCTCGCATTCGGCGCCGCGTCCTGACCCGACCGAAGCCCGGTCCGGTCT
>JAVRPF010000563.1:0-3353 GCA_032162385.1 Mycobacterium sp. | reverse complement strand
GGGTTACCGCACCATGGCGAACCGGCTCGACACCATGGTGTCGCAGATCCTGACGGAGTAGAGCGTGGCAAACGGAGTGACTCAACGTACTTGGACCGCAACGCCTTCGGTAACGGCCAGCAGCTGGTCAAGGTCAACGGCATCACCGAGTCGGCTGTGCCGGCCGCGGTCCAGATCACGGCGTGCCGGGCCAGCGACTGGTCAACGACGGTGCGCAGCCGGCTCGGATGGCCCACCGGTGCGACACCGCCGATCACCCCGCTGTGCGCCACTGACCATGACCTGCAGGATCCGGATGGCCGGTTGCACCCCCGTCTCGGCGAGCGCCTGCGCGACACGCGAATTGCATTCGTTCACAACAACTCCTGGTCGTCGATGCGCAGCGTCCGGTCACAGAGTGCTTCGGTCGCGGCGACGAGTGCGGCGTTGGGTTCGTCGACGACATCCACCCAGCGTTCCGCCTCGGCCCGGGTGCGGCCGCCGACGACGTGCCGCTCGATCAGCCTGGCCCTGCGCACCTCCGCGCTGAAGTCGAGGTAGTACAGCCGGTCGATCGCGCTCCGCACCCCGGCCCAACCGCCGTCCGCGAGCGCCAGGTAGTTGCCTTCCGTGACGACGAGACGCACATCGCGCGGAATCACCAGGGCGGCGGCGACGGGTTCCTCGACCGCCCGGTCGAAGTCGGGCACGTAGACGTCCTCGACGCCGTAGTCCTGCGCGACGCGCGTCAGGATCGCGACGTACCCGGCCACGTCGAAGGTGTCGGGAGCCCCCTTGCGTTCCCGCCGCCCCAACCGGACCAGCTGCACGGTGGACAAGTGGAAGCCGTCCATCGGCAGGAACGCCGCGAACCCCGCCTCATCGCGGTTGAATTCGTCCACTAGTTGCCGTGCGAACGTCGACTTACCCACACCGGGCGGACCGGTGACGCCGACGACGACCCTGCCGGACCCACCGGCGAGCAGGTCACGGATCTCATCAGCGGCCGACGTCACAACGTGCCAGGCTTCGCGACCCAACGGTGCGCACCCGTGTCAACGACGAAACCGCGCTGTCAACGCCGCACGTCGTCCCGTGCGCCCCGGTCAGCCATCTCCGCCATACCACCCGACACTAGCCAGTCGAACTCCCTTGCCGTCGTGCCGAGTTCGCGCCTCGCGGCCTCCCGCAGCTCGTCGTCGATCTCGATTAGCCGTTTGGTCACCGCCACACCTCCTACATACGTCAGGCTGACTTCGTATAGACAGCCTGCACCTGGGCGCAGGCCACCTCGAACTTGCACCATTCCGCGAAGGTGGGCAACAATCCCGGGCCAGTCACCGCGTCCGCACTCACCTCGAGGCCATCGCGCAGCGGGGCAAGAAGCTTGACGAGCCCGACGATCGCGCCCGCCGGGCTGTCTTCGAAACTCTGGTAAACGCGCCCATGTAGCCATTCCACGCTGTTGGCGGTCCCAGCAGCGAGGTCGAGTTCGGGAACGCGCAGGGCGCCCTCGCAGCGCGAAACCTGCTCGTCGTAGCGGTCCTCCCAGAAGTCCGCCTGCCACCCAGGCCATCGGTCTTGCAGCAAGTCGAACAGTCCGTGCGCCTCGGTGGTGACCCACGCTCCAACCTGCTGCTTGGGTACGTCGATGTGCACCCCACTCTCGGGAATCATCTTCCGCCGTGTGCGACTGATTCCCTTGCCCGGCAGGCGGTTCAGCAGGGGCGGCCCCTGCCATGCAGCGCTGTACCCCCACCAGAGCGGCCACAGCCGAACCCTTCGGTCGGCGCCGACGACCGACACGACCTGGCACAGCCCGTCTCGTCCCCGGGCGAGTTTCAGTTTCTGTCCGCGACGGCCGACCTCCCAACGACGCTCTGCGCCAACGTATGCCGCAATCTCAGCGGTACCGCCGTACGCCCAGCCCACCGAGTAGTCCGGCCACGTCATCGCCAGCACCGCAAGCATCGCGCGGCGCTCCGGCATCGTCGTCATGAGTTCGTCGCCAAAGAACAAGAGCCTGCGTTGGTCCACATCAACGAGCGCTCCGCCGTCCGCCCATAGTGGATCCGTCCACTCGCTCTGTGGGCAGAGGCGGTGGGACTTGATGTAGCGCAGCGCGAAGTCCGGCCCGAAGGCGAGCCCGTCGAGCATCCGACAACCGGCCCAATGCGAATAATGCAGCGTCCAGTCGCCGTGTTCGACGATCACCAGGTTGGCTCGATTGCCCATCGTCATACTCCTTGTCGCAGCCGTTGCGACGACCCTCACTCTGGGCAACGACACACGGCGAACGCATTGCGCGACTCATCAACAGTGCGCGATTCATCCACAGGCCCACCCCCGTTGTCAGGCCCCTTGCCAACTGCTTCTGCTCGTACAGGCGCGCATACGTGCTGTTAGCATCCCGAGGTCCGGCTTCGTCCGGCGAAGGAGGGGTTGAGTGGCTCGCGCACTGGCATTGCCGTTCACCGTCGCCGCCGTCGCGATGATGTGGATGTCACCTGTGGCTGCGGCGGAACCGCAATCCGAAACCGCCGTCTACGCCATCGGCAAGTGCTTCGATCTGGCTCTGCCCCCACCGCAACGACCGACGCGGTTCGATTACAACTGCGACGGAACCGGCGTACTGCAAGACATGACGTGGACGACGTGGGGCGTCGACGGTGCGAAGGGCACCGGCACGGACAGCTCGATCGAATGCAAGCCGAACTGCGCCCAGGGCACGCGACTCACCGATCCCGTTGTCGTGCACGCGTGGAATCCGTTGGCACCGAACAGTGCGCTCTGTCCGTCGGGCGTGAGGTTCTACTCCGATCTCTCCATCGCGTACCCCGAAGGTGCGCCGCCCTGGATCAAGCCGGGAACGACGTGGGACGAGGGAACCGACTTCGTGACCATCGACGGCATGCCCGCCGTCCACTTCTCTGAACTGAAGCCGAACTGCCGACCGCGCTAAGCGTTCACATAGCGCTCAGGGCGCGGCGCACTCGCACTTCTACGCCCTCACCGCTATTTCGATGGCGAGATCAGGCCTCGGCGAGCTGCTTCTGCTCGTTGAGGCGCGCCCACTCCTTGCGCGGCCGGATCGACACGTCGACGTCGGTCGCCGTCGCCCGAAGCGCACCAACGGTGGCCTGCTCCTTTGGCGTCCGCCCGAACGGGTCCCAGCTGAAGAACCGGCACGAGTTCTCCCAGGTGATCTTGTTGATGTCGGAATCGTCGGCGCCCGCGGCGTTGAGCTCCGCAAGCACCTGCTCGGGCGCGTCCGGCCAGAAGCAGTCGGAGTGCGGGTAGTCGCACTCCCAGGCGATGATGTCGATGCCGATCTCGTGGCGCAGCTTCAGCGACGTCTTGTCGGTGACGTAGCA
>JAVRPF010000562.1:0-4782 GCA_032162385.1 Mycobacterium sp. | reverse complement strand
CTGGTCACACAGCTTGGCAACCGCCTGGGCCGTGCTTGCGTCGAACACCGCGAACGCCACTTCATCGGACGGCACCGCGAACGTGACGAGGACTTGCACCGGGGCGCCGCCGGCCGCCGACGACGATACGGCGCACTCGATGAGCTGGGCGATGCCGCGGTCGAACGCAGCGCCGTCGACATCGGGCCGGTACCACTCGACCAGGAACCGAAGCTTCCTCGGAATGGCGGTGTTCATCACCCCACCCCAGGTCGTAGTACCGCCCCGTCGAATCGGGTGTTTCCCTATGAGTCCACGTGTTTCCCTATGAGTCCACTCGGCCCATGATTCGTCCGAGTTCGGCACGGGAGTGAATGTTGAGCTTGCGGTAGATCCGAGTCAGGTTTGCCTCCACCGTTTTTAGACTGATGAACAGGGTCGCTGCCATGTCCCGGTTGGTGACCCCTGACGCAGCGAGTTCGGCGATGCGTTGTTCGGATGCGGTCAGCCCGACGTTGCGGCGCCTGCCCGTGTCGGACCGGGAAATCTCGGTGCGGGCACGATCGGCCCACAGCGGGGTGCCCATCTTCTCGAACGCGGCCAGCGCCGTGCCCAGCGTGGCCGTCGACGCATCCCGGCGCCGTTGCCGTCGCTGGATCTGCCCGAGCAGCAACTGTGTGCGCGCCTGCTCGAACGGCATCCCAAGCCGACCGTGCTCGTCCATCGCCCGCGTCACCGCCTCGGCGGCGGCCTCGACGTCACCGCGAGCGGCCAGCAGCATGCCTCGGCAGCGGGCGCCGACCGCCTTCATCCAGACTCGGTCCAGCCGTGCGCCATTGGCTTCGAGGATTGCGGTGATCTCTTCGGCAGCGTCGAGTCGGCCGACGGCGACCATCGCCTCGACGGCATCCGGGGCGAAGGACGCGGAGATGATCTCGGTCGAGTGCGGTGCGACCGCGAGGTTGGCCAGCAGCGGCTCCATGGTGGACAGCGCCTGCCCGTAATTGCCCAATGAGGTCTCGAGGAAGGCGAGATTGGCGACCGTCCACTCCGAGAGTCGATGGGAGCCGCAGCGCCTGGCGGCAGCGAGCGCGTCCTCGGTGTCTCGACGGACCTCGTCGACACGTCCGGCGTACGCGTTGCACAGCGCCCGGACCGTGAACGCGATGAACATGGGCAGGTCCCCATTGAGCTGCACCGCCCGGTCCATCAGGTCCTCTGACACCAACACGGCTTCGGGGAAGTTGCCCTGCCAGACGTTTACGAGTGCGGTGTGGAAGCTCAGGAAGACGAGTTCGCTTTCCTCGCCACGTTCGGCGCAGCGCTGTCGGATCGCGGCCAACTCCCGACTTGCCGTGTCTAACTGTTCCGTCCATGCGCACAGCAGTGCGTGCTGAACCCGGGGGCGCGTGACGAGGGGAAGTCCGTCCGACTGATCGTCGAATTGACGTGCGCGGGCCATGCTTTCCTCGTCGAAACCGTCTCCGACGATGAAGCGCATCATGCTCCGCATCCCCAGCGCCTGGCTGACCAGGTCCGCTCGCTCCAGCAGGGTGGCGCTGGCCACTGCATCGTCACAGTGCCGCAGTGCATCTTCGGTGCGGCCACCGTTGAGGAGGGCATAGCCCAGCATCACGACCATCTGCACGCAGGAGGCCTGATCATCGCCGCACTCTTCGATCGCACGCTCCAGGAGCCCGGCGGCCTCCAAGAAGCTGTCGTCGTGGAGCCGCACGGTCGCGAGTAGCTTCATCGCGTGCCCGCGCAGCGCGCCTGGACCGAGCCGGTCGATGGCGCCTTGCAGATGACTACGGGCCTGTTCCGGATCGCCGGCCTCGAAATAGTTTGCCGCAGAGAGGATGTGGCGCTCGGGAGTATCACCGCCAAGGCCGATGGCGAGTTCGACGAGTTCGGCGGCGGCGGCAGGCGAGCCCCGTAGGCGAGCCATGTGGGCGGCCGAATCCAGTGATCTCAACGTCAACGGGTCTCCACTGGCCGCGGCCAAGGCGAGATGCCGGGCCCGGAGCTCGGGTTCGTCGAGGATCTCGGCGAGTCGCCGGTGCATTCGGCGGCGGTCGGCCGGAGTGCTCTCGCTGTACACGCCCCGGCCCAGCAGTGGATGGGTGAAATGCAGTCGGTGCCCGTCGATTCCGACGATGCCCTTCTCCTCGGCCTCCTCGAGCGCGGTGATGATCTCGTCGGTGTCGCTTCCGACCGCCCGCGCGACGACCTCCACCGTGGGATCGGCCAGACACGCGGCGGCCAGGAGCGCTGCGCGGGCTGCGACGGCCAGGCCGCCGATCCGGGCGCGGACGAGTTCGGCGAGGCTGCCCGGTAGCGACGCTCGGTCGTCCCACGAGCCATCGTCGATGGCCCGGGCGAGCTCCACGGCATAGAACGGATTCCCGCCCGACACCTGGTGGATCTGGAGCATCTTCGGCCGCGAGAAGGATCGCCCCACCCGCTCCGACACCACGATGTGCGAGGCGCCGAGGCTCAGCGGTCGTAGCGAGACCCGAAACAGCCGATCCGGCCGTGGCAGCTCGAGCCACGATCCGAGCTTCACGCTGTCAGGACCGGTGCGCACCGCGGCCAGCACCCCGATCGGGCCGCGCAGGCGTCGCGCCACCGAGGACACGATCTGCATACTGGGTTGGTCAAGCCACTGCACGTCATCGATCGCCACCAGGACCGGGGACCGGCGCGCGAGGTGTTCGAGGACGGACACCACGCTGGCGCCGACGGCGCGCTGGTCGGTCATCGGTCCGTCGGCGGTGATCCGCAGCAGCACACGGTCCATGGCGAGCCGCTGCGGACTCGGCAACGCATCGAAGGCGTCCGACTCCACGTCGTCCAGCAACGCAGCCAGGCCGGCGTAGGCGAATACGGACTCCGCCTCCGCGACTCTGGTCGACAGCACGCGAAAGCCCACCTCGCGCGCCCGCTCCAAGCCGTCGAGCCAGACGGTGGTCTTGCCGATGCCCGCCTCGCCCTCGATCACCAGCGCGGCGGGCTCCAGAGCGGCAGTCGCAAGGAACTCGCTGACCGCCCGCTGCTCCGCGGGGCGGCTCACCACCCGCGCTGCCATCACTGCATGGTCTCAGCAAATGCCCATCCGGTCCAACGCTGCGTCAGGCGCCCGTCGTCAGCCGAACAGCGGGAGCGCGCGCTTGCGGGCCAGGGCGTCCATGCCCCGCTGAATGCTTGCCTGCACTTCGTCGTACACGTGGTCCACGTAGTCGCCGTCGTCGGCACGATCGGGGTCGGTGTCCAGCTCCACTGCTGGCATGAACCGGGTCCGGATCTTCGCGGGTAGCGGTAGCTGTGGCAGCGCGGCGGGCGCTATTCCCCACGGAAACGAGATCGCCAACGGAAAGACCTTGAGCCGCAGCACTTTGTCCAATCTCAAGGCCCGGGACAGCCCGTCGCCTCGCATCAGCACCGGCATCGCATCGGCGCCACCGACGGTGGCGATCGGCACGATGGGCACCCCGGCACGAATCGCCATCTTGACGAAGCCCTTCCGGCCCGCGAGGTTCGCGCGGTCACGTTCGCGCCATGGCCGCAGTGAGTCGACCTCGCCACCGGGCCACACCGCCACGTCCCTGCCGTCGGCCAGCGCCGTCGCAATCGAGTCGGGCGCGGCCGGCAGTACGCCCATCGCCCGGAAGTACCTCCCGATGACGGGGATGGCCATCAACGCGTCGTGCGCGGTGCCGTGCAGCGGGCGCTCCTGGCCGAAGCGCCGCCACCATTGCACCCCGACCGTCCACGCGTCCCAGACGAACGGTGCGCCGGAATGAATGCCCACCAGCAGTACCGGCGACTCTGGCAGGTTGTCCCAGCCGTCGATCTCCATCCGGAACCAGTAATCCACCAGGGCGTTCCACAGGAACTTCTGGCGTTGCATGGTGGCTTCGTCCTGTCCGTCGAGATTCCACTCACCAGCCCGTTCGGCGACCCAGCCGGCAAGCCCGTCACCGGCGGCGCTGCGCTTTTCCTCGGCCGCCTCGCGAGCCGCGTCGGCATGCTGTCGAGCCTGGGTGCGGACGTCACGTGGTCGATCGTCGGTGGTCGTCATGCCAGACGGGTACCCCACCTGTGCCCGGCGTCACACCTCCCGATCAGGAGGCGTTGTCGGCGCCCACCTCTGTGCCGTACCTGCCCGGGTTGAACAGGGACGCCACCCCGCCGAGCAGCATCATGACCCCGGCCGCGATGAACACCACGGTCAGGCCGGAATGGAAAGGCTCGGTGATCAGCTGCGGGAAGAAGGTCTTGCCGGTCAGCACGTCGACGTTCACGCCTGGGTCCTGCAGTGCACCCGACGGGCCGAGCAGCTCGGCGATCGGGTTGTAGCCGAGGAACGCCGCGAACAGGCTGCCGACCGGAGGCAGGTTGGCCACGTCGTGCGCGACCGAGGCGGACACGCCCTGCGCCTGCAGACCACTGCTCATCGCGTTCGGCAGGGTGTTGGCCAACCCGATGATCATCAGCGAGAAGAACACGCCGATCGACAACGACGATCCTGCGTTGAAGAACGTGGCACGCACACCCGAGGCCGCGCCGCGCTGGGCGGCGGGCACGCTGGACATGATCGCCGCGGTGTTGGGTGCGGTGAAGATGCCACCGCCGAGGCCGTTGAGGAAGACCAGGATGGCGAACACCCAGTAGTTGAAGTTCACCGGGATCATCACCAGCGCTACGAAGGTCGCCGCCATCAGCAGCATGCCGCCGACCGTGAACGGCCGCGCGCCGAAGCGGTCGGACAGTGATCCCGCAAGCGGGCCCGCCACCAGGAAC
>JAVRPF010000561.1:0-2622 GCA_032162385.1 Mycobacterium sp. | reverse complement strand
AGGCCGTAGAGGTTGCGGAACATGTTGAGGTACACCTCGCCGCAGACCTTGCTCGCGGCATACGGGGAGGCCGGGTTGATGGCCACGTCCTCGTTGGTCGGGTAGACCGGCGGCGTGCCATAGACCGAGCCGCCCGACGAGGTGTGCACCACCTTGCGCACGCCGGCCTTGCGGGCGGCCTCGGCCAGCCGGACGGTACCGACCACGTTGACGCTCGAATCGAACTGCGGGTCGTCCACCGAGCGGCTGACCGAGATCTGCGCGGCGAGGTGGAACACCGCCTCCGGCCTGGTGTCGGCCAGCAAGCCGATCAGATCGGCGTCGACGATGTCGGCCTTGGCGAACTCGAAGACGTCGTGACGCTCGGCCGGACCGAGGTTCGTGCTGCGACCCGAGCTGAGGTCGTCGACGCCGATGACGCTGTGCCCGTCCGCCAGCAGGCGGTCCACCAGCGTTGATCCGATGAATCCGGCTGCTCCGGTGACCAGTGTCCGCACCGGATCACCATACCGATGCCCGCGGAAATCCTCCCCGTAGAGTTTCGAGGAGTGAGTTGGGTCTTCCGGCGGGCAGGAGCGAAGCGGCCCGGGGATTGGGTCTTGCGTACCGCCGTCGGGCTGATCGCGCTGCAGCTGGTCCTTCGCGCGGTGTTGGCGTTCCAGGGCTACTTCTACTGGGACGACCTGATCCTCACCGGGCGCGCGGGTACCCAGGGGCTGTTGTCGCCGTCCTACCTCTTCGACGACCACGACGGCCACGTCATGCCCGCCGCGTTCCTGATCGCGGGGGGTATTACTCGCCTCGCGCCGTTGAACTGGATCGGGCCGGCGATCAGCCTCGTCGTGCTGCAGTTGGTGGCGTCGCTGGCATTGTTGCGCGCGCTGCGCGTCATCCTCGGCTGGCGGCCCGTGCTGCTGGTGCCGTTGACCTTCGCGTTGTTCACGCCGCTCGGCGTGCCAGCGTTCGCGTGGTGGGCGGCCGCGCTGAACTCGTTGCCGATGATCGCGGCGCTGGCCTGGGTGTGCGCCGACGCCATCCTGCTGGTGCGGACCGGGCGGCAGCGTTACGCGCTGAGTGGGGCGCTGGTGTTCCTGGCCGGCCTGCTGTTCTTCGAGAAGGCGGCGGTGATTCCGTTCGTCGCGTTCGCGGTCACCGCGCTGCTGGCCCACGTGACGGGCGACCGTGCTGCGATGACGACGGTGTGGCGCCGCGGTGTGCGGTTGTGGGTGGCGTCGCTCGCGTTGACGGCTGCGTGGATCGGGTTGTACCTCGTCGTCGTCGACCAGCAGCGGTGGAGCTTCGACCTGAGCATGACCTGGGACTTGTTGCGCCGATCGGTGACACACGGGATCGTGCCCGGCCTGGCAGGCGGGCCGTGGGACTGGCAGCGCTGGGCGCCCGCCTCGCCTTGGGCGACACCACCTTTGGTGGTGATGATCCTGGGTTGGGTCGTGTTGGCGGCGGTGCTCGCGGTGTCGCTGGTCCACAAGGAGCGCATCGGTGCGGTGTGGCTGGTCGCCGTCGGCTACGCCGTCGCATGTCAGGTGCCGATCTATCTGATGCGCTCGTCGCGGTTCACCGCGTTGGAGCTGGCCCAGACGCTGCGCTATCTGCCCGATCTCGTGGTGGTGCTCGCACTGCTGGCCGCGGTCGGATTCTGCGCGCCGAACCGGGCACGGTCGACGTGGTTGAACGCGTCTTCGGCACGCACTGTAGTAACCGCTTGCTGCGCCCTGCTTTTCGTGGTGAGCAGCGTCTACTCGACGGTGACGTTCACCCGCATCTGGCGAGACAATCCGACCCGGCAGTATCTGCTGACCGCCGAAGCCAGCCTGGCCCAGGCAAACGCCACCTCCAGCGCACCCATGCTCGACCAGGAAGTCGATCCGCTGGTGCTACAGCGCGTCGCCTGGCCGGAGAACCTGGTCAGCCACGTGTTCGCGCTACTGCGCAACCGACCCCAATTCGATTCGAGTACAACGGATCTACGGATGCTCGACATGAACGGTCGGATACTCCCCGCCAAGGTGACGTGGGTGCGGTCGATCGTGCCGGGTCCTGCGCCACAATGCGGCTACTTCGTCCAACCGGACGCCCCGGTGCGGATGCCACTGGACGGACCGCTGCTGCCGTCGGAGTGGACGGCGGAGATCAACTACCTGGCCAACAGCGACGGCTCGATGACGTTGTCGCTGCCCGAGGGCGTCGAGTCGAAGATCCGGGTACGGCCCGGTTTGAACCGCGTCTACGTGCGGTTGTCCGGCGCCGGCGACGCGATCCTGGCCAAGGCCAATACCTCTGCGCTGTCGGTGTGTCTGGCGGCCGGGCCCGTCGGATATCTGGCACCGAGTTAGTAGGTCACAGGGGATAAGTAGTACATGCTCGGACTCGTTGAGGGTGCGCGGTGAGCGTGCTCGACGGCTTCTGTACGACGTGGTCGAATGCGAAGGCCACCTTCGGTGAGGGCACCCCGCAGACCGGTGAGCAGTACGACGGCAGCGCCAAGCTCAGTCAGGCGCAGTCCACGCTTGATTCGGCCGCGAATGGCCGCAGTGGGTTCACGCTCGCGGTGGCCGACTCTCCAGCTCTGGTGCAGTGAGACCGTGGGTGGGTCCAGCCGCC
>JAVRPF010000560.1:0-2554 GCA_032162385.1 Mycobacterium sp. | reverse complement strand
TCGAAATCGACAGCCCGGCCTTGGGATGTTCGGCCAGGCTGGTGGGGTAGCCGGGCGCCTGCACGTCGGCCAGCAGGTCGCGGGCGTGCGGTTTGTTCACCCGGTCGGCGCAGCGGCGTTGCTCGACGGGGGACAGCCCGATGTGGACATCGGCGCCCAGCGGTTCGGCGATCTCGGTGCGCAGATACTGGCCGACCGTGCGGCCGGTGACCCGGCGGAAGACCTCGCCGAGGATGAAACCGAAGGTCGTCATGTGATAGCCCTGGGCGGTGCCCGGTTCCCACCAGGGTTCCGCGGCCGCCAGCTGCTCGCAGACGAAGTCCCAGTCGGCGACTTTTTCCCAGCTCATCCGGGTGCGTGGCCCGATGACGCCGGAGCGGTGGCTCATCACCATCGCCAGGGTGATGGCGTCCTTGCCCGCTTGCCCGAACTCGGGCCAATAGCGAGCCACCGGCGCTTGCAGGTCCAACTCACCGCGGTCGGCGAGTTGGTGGACGCAGGTGGATGTCAGGCCCTTGGTGCCGGAAAGCACGGTGCTCAGGGTGTTTTGCTGCCAGGGCCGGGTACGGGCGGCGTCGGCCCAGCCGCCCCAGAGGTTGACGACGAGGTCCCCGTCGACCCACACCGCAACGCCCGCGCCCATCTCTTTTTGCAGGGTGAAGTTGCGCTCGAACGCGTCGCGTACGCCGGTGAAGTCCGACGCGCATGAGCCATTTATGTCGGCGTCCGTTTCAAGGTCGCTCATGGCGCCTTTCTATGGAGCAGTACCCACCCCGAGCGGGCGACGGGAATCGAACCCGCGTAGCTAGTTTGGAAGACTAGGGCTCTACCATTGAGCTACGCCCGCATGCATTAGTCGAGCGAGACTTTATCTGGCGGCGAACATCAAATCTAATCGAAGCAGATCTGTTACTGCTTCGTGAGGTCTTGAGGTCGCTTCGAAGCCGGCTGCCCAGCTGGTGTTGAAGGGCCGTAGGATCGCGAGGTCAGCGCGGGGTGTAGCGCAGCTTGGTAGCGCATCCGCTTTGGGAGCGGAAGGCCGCAGGTTCAAATCCTGTCACCCCGACAAGCACCGCGCCGCAACCCGGCCTGTAGGCAGGGCCACCGAACGCAAAGAACGACCATCGAGGAGCACACCCGTGAAGAGCAGCGTCGAGCAGTTGAGCCCCACCCGGGTGCGCATCAACGTGGAGGTGCCATTCACCGAACTCGAGCCCGACTTCCAGCGCGCCTACAAAGAGCTGGCCAAACAGGTCCGGCTGCCCGGGTTCCGGCCCGGCAAGGTGCCGTTGAAGTTGCTGGAGGCCCGCTTCGGCCGCGAGGAGATGCTCGACCAGGTCGTCAATGAGGCGCTGCCGACCCGGTATGGACAGGCGGTCGCCGAGACCGAAGTCCACCCGATCGGCCGGCCCGAGATCGAGGTGACCAAGAAGGAGTACGGCGCGGAACTGGCGTTCACCGCCGAGGTCGACGTTCGCCCCGAGATCACCCTTCCGGATCTCGGCGCGCTGCAGGTTTCGGTGGATCCGATCGAGGTCAGCGACGACGACGTCGACGCCGAACTGCAGTCCTTGCGGGCCCGGTTCGGCACCCTGACCGGGGTGGACCGGCCGGTCGCCGACGGCGACTTCGTTTCGATCGACTTGTCGGCGACCATCGACGGCGAGGAGATACCGAACGCCGCCGCGCAGGGCCTGTCCCACGAGGTCGGCTCCGGGCGGCTCATCGAAGGTCTCGACGACGCGCTCGTCGGTCTGTCCGTCGATGAGTCCAAGGAATTCACCGCCAAGCTGGCGACCGGCGACCACGCCGGCCAGGATGCGCAGGTCACCGTCACCGTCAAGACGATCAAGACACGCGAACTGCCGGAGCCCGATGACGAATTCGCGCAATTGGCAAGCGAATTCGACACCATCGACGAACTGCGGAACAACTTGCGCGACCAGGTGCGCCAGCTCAAGCGCACCCAGCAGGCGGAGAAGATCCAGGAAGCCACGATGGACGCTCTGCTCGAGCAGGTCGAGGTGCCGCTACCGGAGGCAATCGTCCAGGCTCAGTTCGACAGCGCCATCCACGGCGCGATCGACAGCGTCAACCATGATGAAGCCAAGTTCGCGGAAGTGCTGGCCCAACAAGGCAAGACGCGCGAGGAGTTCGAGACCGAGACACGCAGCGCGGTAGAAAAGGACGTCCAACGACAGCTGTTGTTCGACGCACTGGCCGATGACCTGGAAGTCCAGGTCGGCCAGGACGACCTGACCGAGCGACTGGTGGCGACATCGCGGCAATACGGCATCGAGCCGCAGCAGCTGCTGGGCTACCTTCAGCAGCAAAACCAGCTGCCGGCGATGTTCGCCGACGTGCGCCGCGGGCTGACCATCGCCGCGGCGGTCGAGTCGGCGACGGTGACCGACACGGACGGAACCGTCGTCGACACCGCCGAGTTCTTCGGTGGGCGCGACCACGGCGAGGACGGGGACACTGACGAGCCGGCGGTCGACGCGGCCTCGTCGGAGGAACCGTCGGGCGACACGAAGTGACGCTGTAAGCGAAC
>JAVRPF010000559.1:0-2517 GCA_032162385.1 Mycobacterium sp. | reverse complement strand
GGCGTCCTGTACTACATGGGCATCTTCGAGTTCGACGACGAGCTGGTGCATTTCGCGCAACGCGAGTACAGCGATGGCACCCGCTGGCAGTTCGAGGGGGAGGTGCTTCATCCGACCGAGTCGGGCCGTCCGCACGGGACGATCATCGACGTCGAGCACGACCTGAAGTTCCGCGCCGAGCAGCGGGTGATCAGCGGCGGAACGTTCACCGTCCACCGCGGCGACCGCTCGACCAGCACCATCGACGTGAGCCCGCTGTGCGATTTCTGGCCAGGCCTGGCCGGATACGACGAATTCAACGGTTACGCCTCAGGCCATTGGCGGGGCACGGATTTCATCGACGGCTTCACCGTGAACTCCGCCGACCCTGAGGTGGTTCGCCCGGTGAGCCTGGTCAGTGAGACGCTGTGTGAGGTCAGGATGGACGGCAAGGTCGGCCACGGCCTGGTGGAGATGGTGTGCATGGGCGCCTACCCGCGTTACGGCTACATGGGGTGGTAAACGACGTGACGAGCCCGTCGTCTGCGCGCCTGGCCGCCGATGAGTTGCCGGCGACGCTGGAACCGATTCTGCGGTCACGCATTCCGGGCGCGGGCGGTGCGACCATCACCAACTGGTCGCCGACCGAACGCGGATTCTCCACCGAGACATTCCTGTTCGACGTCACCGGGATCGAGGGTGACGAGCCGTCCCTCGGGCTGGTCTTCCGCAGGCCGCCGGAATTCGCGATCCTGCCCGACTACGACCTGCGCCGACAGTTCCTCACCATGCAGCGCCTGGAGCCGTCACCGGTTCCGGTTCCACGGGTGCGGTGGATCGACGCCGGGCCGGATGCGTTGGGCACGCCGTACTTCATCATGGATCGCATCGACGACGTGATCAGCGTGAGCGACTACCCGCCGTATCACCAGACCGGCATCTTCGCCGACACCGACGACGCCGGACGCGCCACCCTGTGGAACGAATGCCTCGACGTCATCGCGTCCGTCCACCAACTCGACCCGACCGAATACCGTTTGGGATTCCTCGATTTGGCGACCTACGGCCAAGCCCCGCCACAACGGCTGGCGAACTTCCTGCGCTATGCCATGACCTGGGCCATCGGTGACGCGCCGATGAATCCCACCTTTGCCCGTGCCCTGGACTGGCTCGACGCCCACCTCTACACCCCGGAGCGGATCACGCTGTGCTGGGGTGACGCCCGCATGTCCAACGTCCTCTATCGGGCAGACCATCGCGCCGTGGCAGCACTCGACTGGGAGATCGCCTACCTCGGGGACCCCGAAGCCGATCTCGCCTGGATGTTCATGACCGACTGGGTCAGCAGCCCGCTGGAGAACCGCGCGCTCGCACCGGGGACGCCCAGTCGCGAGGAGAGTATCGAGCGCTACGAGCGACTGACGGGACACCGGGTACGCAACATGCGGTTCAGCGACGTCACCGCCGCATTGCTGCTCGCAATTCCACTGATCCGGCTCAACGAAAGGCTGAATCTCCAAGACATCGACCTGGCTGAGATCTGCGCCCAGCGCGTGGATCTGGTGCTCACCGGCGGCTGACCAGGTGGTGAGTGTCAACGCGTTGATGTCGGCATTCGCCGTGGGACCGCCTCAGTACGGCGGCGGCCGCATGTCGATGTCGCAGCGCCTTACCCACGCTGTTGCCGATCACCGAGGACGTGTCGAAATGCCGGCCTACGCCGTGATGGTCGAGGCGGTCACCAACGGCATCTTCTGGCACTCGTTCAGTGAGCCGGTAGGCACGGTGCAGTCTTGGCTATCGCTGACCGCGGGTGCGCCGGTCGAGGTGAACCAGCGGTTGCTCGCCAGCTCCGAGTTGCTGCACCGCGACGATGCTCATGGCATCACGACCGTGCACATCACGAACGACGGCCACGACGTCGTTTGCGCGGGCGTGGCCCGTTGCGTTCTCGTCGGCCGCACCAGTGCGGCCCTGACCGCGATCAAGGCGGCCGTTCCGACGGAAGCCGACGACCTCGTCCCGGAGGCCGCCGCGGTGGTGCTCGCGCCGCCGATCGATCCAGGGCTCGACGGCAATCAGATCCTGTCGGCGATCTCCGACGGGAGGATGTCGGCGGGACCAATTTGTCAACTTCTCTCTGCCACAGTGACATCGAGTCAGGATCGGACACGGATGACGGTGTCCCCGCAGCCGTGGATGGCCAATCCGCTCGGCGCCATGCAGGGTGGGGTCATCGCGGCCATCGTCGGGCAGGCGTGTTCGCTCGCCGGGCAGCTGCACACCGGACCCGGCCAGCAGTACTCGCTGGCCGACTTGACCGTCTACTACTTCAGGTCCCCACCCGTCGACGACGGCGCCCTGACGGTTGTGACTGCACCGGACAGGATCGGCCGGCGGCTTGGCACCGTGTCGGCCACCATGACCGGATCCGACGGCGTCTTGTTCGCCCGCGCTACCGCCAGTATTCGTTACCACTGACGTCGCGACGACGCTCGAATTCCCTGGCGAGTGGGTCACGGTCCAGCTCGTCGTCGC
>JAVRPF010000558.1:0-3148 GCA_032162385.1 Mycobacterium sp. | reverse complement strand
CTGTTGATCCTGGCGGAACAGCTCGAGGACAACCCCGACAAGAACATGACCGCGCTGCAGGTGCAGTACGCGAGCGTCATCCGCGCCTCGGGCAAGGACCTGCTCAACCTCCTCAACAACATCCTCGATCTGGCCAAGGTCGAATCGGGCACCGTCACCGTGGAGATGACCGATCTCTCCATCGAAGAGCTCAGCGGCGCCCTCCTCCGCGAGTTCGAACCCGTCGCCCGGGAAAAGGGCCTGGGCTACTCGATCGACCTCGCACCTGACAGCCCCACCGACATCGTCACCGACCCGCTCCGCCTCCGCCAGGTTCTGAAGAACCTGCTTTCCAACGCCTTCAAGTTCACCGACCGCGGCGAGGTGCATCTCCGGGTCAGCGTGGCGGAGAACGGATGGAGCCCGGAGACGGTGTCGCTCGCCACGGCTCCGTCGGTGGTGGCCCTCTCGGTCACCGACACGGGCCTCGGTATCGACGAGAACCAGCAGGAGCGCATCTTCGAGGCGTTCGCGCAGGGCGACGGCACCACCGCCCGCCTCTACGGAGGCACCGGCCTCGGCCTATCGATCAGCCGCGAACTGGTCGGCCTGCTCGGCGGTGAGCTGACCGTGACCAGCGCGCCGGGCGAGGGCAGCACCTTCACCGTCTACCTGCCGTTGGGCCGGGCCCCAACAGTGGTGGCCACCCCAAGCTCGACGCCTGATCCAGAGCCGTCACGCTCGCTCGCAGCCGCCAACGGGTCGGCCACCCGCGATCCCGGCGCTCCACAGCCCAGTCGGAACGGACACAACGCCTTGGACGACAGGCCGTTCGAGGGGCTGAAGGTCCTCCTGGTCGACGACGACTTCCGCAACATCTTCGCCCTGTCAGCACTCCTCGAACGAGGCCATGCCGAAATATCGGTGGCCGAAAGCGGTTCCGAGGCAATCGCCGCCCTGGAGCGGGTGCCCGACATAAGCCTCGTGCTGATGGACATCATGATGCCTGTCGTCGACGGCTACGCGGTGATCCGGGCCATTCGCGCGATCGAGCGGTTCAAGTCCCTGCCGATCATCGCGGTCACCGGCAAGGTGGTGCCTGGCGAGCGCCAGCGCTGCATCGATGCCGGCGCCAACGACTACGTTCCCAAGCCGGTCGACACCGCCGAGCTCCTGGCCGCCATCGGGCCCTACTTGCCGGCTGCTGCGCAGTCCACGCATTAAGCCGCCATGCAGCCCCCGAGCCCACGGGCCACCGGCGCGCCGGTGACAGACAAGTCGCTTGTTCCCATCTTGGTGGTGGACGACAACGCTGCAAAGCGGCTCGCACTGAGGGCCGTGCTGTCGCCACTCGGTTATTCGATCGTGGAAGCCGACTCCGGGGACGCCGCCCTGCGTTGCGTGATGGCCCAGAACTTCGCGGTCATCCTGCTCGACGTCTGCATGCCGGGCATGGACGGGTTCGAGACCGCCGCTCTCATCCGTCAGCGCCTCCAGTCTGAGATGACGCCGATCATCTTCATCACGGCGTACTCGATCGACGAGATCGATAACGCCGACCGCTATGCCGAGGGTGCGGTCGATTTCATATTCGCCCCGGTCCCGCCCAACGAGCTTCGAGCCAAGGCTTCGGTCTTCGCGAACCTCTTCATCAAGGCGGAGGAACTTGCCACGCAGGCTGGTGAGGTGCAGGCCTCCGCCGACCGATTGAGGCTCCTCGCCGACGCCTCCCCCATCGGCATCTTCTACATGGACGCGCAACGCAGATACGCGTACACCAATCCACGTTGGACCGAGATCACCGGCATCTCAGCTGAAGAGGCAGACGGGCGGGAGTGGGACATCATCCTCAGCCCAGAGGCGCGCGCCGGCCTCGCCGCCGAGCTGCCTGACGGTGCGGAGCATCGGACAGAGCTCTCCCATCGCTTCGAGATGCGGCCACCGGACTCGCCTCCGCGTATCGTGCTCGTGACCTCGAAGCGCGTTGCGGACACCGGCGGTGGAACGGTCGAGTGGGTCGGGACCATCGCCGACGTGACCGCCGAGGCGGGAGCAAAGGCGGCCATGTCGGACGCCCGCGACAAGGCGACCGAGGCGTCCCGGCTCAAGTCGGGCTTCCTGGCCAACATGAGCCACGAGATCCGCACTCCGATGAACGGCGTGATCGGCATGACCGACCTGCTGCTCGAGACCGACCTCGACGCTCGCCAGCGCGACTATGCACAGACGGTGCGCAACTCGGGGGAGGCGCTCCTGACCATCATCAACGACATCCTCGACTTCTCGAAGGTCGAGGCCGGGAAGCTCGAAGTCGATGACATCGCGTTCAACCCGCGCGCCATCGTCAACGATGTCGTGCACCTGCTGGCGGGTCCGGCGCAGACCAAGGGCCTCGAGCTGGTAGCCGTCATCGACAGCTCCGTCCCGGCTGCGATCAGCGGCGACCCGGGGCGGCTGCGCCAGGTCCTTACCAACCTCATCGGCAACGCCATCAAGTTCACGCAAATCGGCGAGATTGTCGTTCGAGTCACCGAGGACGAGCGCGTGGGTGCGAATGCCGTCGTCCGTTTCGAGGTCTCGGATACCGGCGACGGGATTGCGCCCGACAAGCTGGAGAAGGTCTTTCAGCCGTTCGTGCAATCGGACACGTCCACCTCTCGGAAGTACGGCGGCACCGGTCTGGGATTGGCCATCAGCAGCCAGCTGGTTGGGCTCATGGGCGGTGACTGCGGCGTGACCAGCCGGCTGGGGGCTGGCAGCGACTTCTGGTTCACGATCCGCGCTCATGCCGAGGCCGGGGAGGCGACGGACGGCCTGCTGCCGCCGGACGCCGAGCTCGCGGGCGTCACTGCCCTGATCGTCGATGACAGCGCCACACAGCGCAGCGTGCTGTCCGAGTACCTGACCGACTGGGGCATGACCGTCGAGACGGCCGAATCCGGCCGCGCTGCCCTGGCAACCCTGCGGGCGGCGACCACCCAGGGCCGACCCTTTGCGGTGGCCCTCCTCGACCGCTCCATGCCCGAGATGGACGGGCTGGAGGTGAACGATGCCATCGTGGGCGATCCCGCCCTGATCGCCCGCGTCGTGCTCATGATCAACCTGGGCGAGGAAGATGACCTTGGCGACGCCGCGGAATCCGGAGTCCGCGCGTCTCTTTCCAAGCCAG
>JAVRPF010000557.1:0-2929 GCA_032162385.1 Mycobacterium sp. | reverse complement strand
CTGAACGTGGTGCGCACCGTCCGCCAGTACGACACCGCAGGCGTCGCCGCAATCCAGTTGGAGGACCAGGCATTCCCGAAGCGCTGCGGGCATCTGCCGGACAAGCACGTCGTCGACGCCGAGGTGTTCGAGCAGACGCTGGCCGCAGCGCTCGACGCCAGATCCGACGACGATCTGCTGATCATCGCCCGGACCGACGCCCGTGCCTGCTTCGGACTGGACGTCGCCATCGAGCGGGCGAACCGCTACGCCGCCGCTGGCGCCGACATCATCTTCGTGGAGGCACCGAAGGGCGCCGACGAGATCGAGCGCATCGCCCGCGAGGTCGACGCTCCCCTGCTGATCAACCTCGTACTGGGCGGGATGACGCCGATCGAGTCGAAGGCGCGGCTACAGGAGTTGGGCTACGCCATCGCGATCCACCCGAGTGACCCCCTTGGCCGCGCGACGTTCGCGATGCTCGAAGGTCTCTGCGCGCTCAACGGCACGAACGCCGCCGACTTCGCGCTCACCGAACCCGCCGACTTCTTCAACCTGGTCGGCATGGCCGAGTGGTTCG
Source organism: Mycobacterium sp. (assembly GCA_032162385.1). GTDB lineage: Bacteria > Actinomycetota > Actinomycetes > Mycobacteriales > Mycobacteriaceae > Mycobacterium. The sequence goes on along the minus strand of JAVRPF010000557.1, from coordinate 2,370 downwards.
CACTCGACACCAAACTCGCAGCCACGGAGGACAAGTCGTGAGCATGACCATCATCGAGAAGATCTTCGCCCGCAAGGCCGGCCTCGCATCGGTCGGCCCAGGTGACACCATCGTCGTCGAGGTCGACATGACCGTGCTGATCGACCTGCAGTTCGCCACGATGTGGCTGCAGCCCCTCAAGATCCACGACCCGAACAAACTGGCCATCGTGATGGACCACGCGGTCCCCGCCCCGACTCTCAAGGACGCCGCGGGCGGGCCCCGCGCCCGCAAGTTCGCGGCAGACTTCGGCATCGAACGCTTCTATGACGTCGGTCGGCATGGCATCTGTCACCAGGTAATCGCCGAGAACGGACTGGCCCGGCCAGGAGAAGTCCTGGCCTGCACCGACTCTCACACCTGCGCCGCGGGCGCGTACAACACGGCGGCCCGTGGGCTCGGCCCGGCCGAGGTGTACTCGATCATGTGCACCGGCAGCACCTGGTTTCAGGTAGCCCCGACCATCCGGTACGAACTCGACGGGACCCTGCCGGGTTCGGTCAGCGGCAAGGACGTGTTCCTGCACATCGCCGCCGAGTACGGGGACGCCACCAACCGCAACCTCGAGTTCGGGGGGTCCGGGCTGGCCAGCGTGCCCATGCACGATCGGCGCACCATCGCCACCCAGGGCGCCGAAGTCTCCGCCGACTTCAGCACCTTCGAGCCCGACGACGTGCTGACCGCGTTCCTGGACGACGGCGGCGTCAGCGGATACCGCACCGCCGGAGCGGATCCCGACGCGACCTACCACGATGTCCGGCACGTCGATCTGGCCGCGCTCGAGCCGTACGTCGCTCGACCCGGCACCGTCAGCCACAACGGGCTGCCTGTGTCCGCGCTGGGCAGACAAAGGGTCGATCAGGCGTTCATCGGATCGTGCGCCAACGGCCAACTCGAGGACCTGGAGATCGCCGCGAACGTGTTGCGCGGCAGGTCCGTAGCGCCAGGGGTGCGTCTGCTCGTCACGCCCGCCTCCCAGGCGGTGTACCGGGAAGCGATGCGACGGGGCTACCTGCAGGACATCGCGGACGCCGGCGGAGTGGTTACCAACTCCACGTGCGGGGCCTGCTTCGGCTATCACATGGGCGTCGTCGGCCCCGGCGAGGTATGCGTCACGTCGAGCACCCGCAACTTCACCGGCCGGATGGGTAGCACTGAGGCGGAGATCTTCATGGCATCCCCCGCGACCGTCGCGGCATCGGCGATCACCGGCTACATCACCAACGCGAGGAGCGTGACCGCATGAAGCTGGCCATCACCGGCAGGGTGTGGGTGTTCGGCGACGACCTCAACACCGACGCCATGTACCCGGCCTTCGCCATGAAGATGGACCCGCCCGAAGCGGCCAGGCACGTCTTCTACGAGGTGCGGCCGGGCTGGACGGATCTGGTGTCTCCTGGTGATGTCGTCGTGGCGGGCGCCATCTTCGGCGTCGGCTCGTCGCGGCCGGTCGCGGCGCTATTCTCCGAACTCGGCGTCGCCGCCCTGGTGGCCGAGGAGTTCAACTCGCTGTTCTTCCGCAACGCGGTCAACGCCGGTCTGCCTGCCATGACGCTGCCCAATGCGACGGCGCTGTTCACCGAGGGCGACACCGGCACCTTCGACCTGTCGGACGGCACGTGGCGCAACGACACCACCGGCGCGTCGGGATCGGTGCCACGACTACCCGACCTGATTCTCGACATCATCGCCGAAGGAGGCGTGATGCCCCGCCTCGCCGCGCAGGGCTATCTGCCCACCGAGCTGGGTGAGATCCTGCGATCCAGCGCGGTGGCGATGCGCGGGGCCGGCGGCGGGGCCTGATGGCGATCGGCAGGTTGCTCCGCCCGGTTCGGGCATCCGCTGCCCGCAGTCCCCTGGCGGGAGCCGGGTTCGCCGCCCCCGACACCATCGCCGTCACCAGCCCCGCGTTCACCGACGCAGGCAATATCCCCCGTCGCCACGCGGGCAACGGCGTCGGCGACGATGTGTCCCCCGAATTGCGGTGGACGGGCGTGCCGCCGGGAACGGCCGCGCTGGTGCTGCTGATGGACGACGTCGACGTGCCACTGCGGACGCCGCTGTTCCACAGCGTTGCAGTCTTGGAACCGGGCAACGACGGGCTCGGCGAGGGCGAGTTCCGCACCGGGGCAACCGGTGTCCGCACCGTGCCCACCATGTTGAGCAAGGACGGCTATTCGGGTCCGCGGCCGATCGCTGGACACGGGCCCCACCGCTACCGCTTCCACGTGCTGGCCCTGGCCCGACGGGTCCCCGAGGACGCCGCGACGGTCAAGGCGGTACTCGCCGCGGCGGTGGGCCAGGTGCTTGCGCGCGGGACCTTGACGGGGA
>JAVRPF010000556.1:0-3329 GCA_032162385.1 Mycobacterium sp. | reverse complement strand
GGGTTGAGGTGCTCCATGAACCGCTTGATCGTGCCGCCCTTGCCCGCGGCGTCGCGGCCCTCGAAGACGATGACGTGTCGTAGGCCGTTGGCCTGGCTCCACTTCTGCAGCTTCAGCAGCTCGATCTGCAGCAGGCGCTTCTGCTCCTCGTACTCGGGGCGCGACATCCGGTGGTCGTAGGGGTAGCCCTCGCGCCAAGTGTCGACATCGGATCCGCTCGGGTGGTGCACCAGCACCGGGTCGTCGTCATCGTCATCGCGGACGGTGTAGGACTCCGTCCCTTCAAGCATGGTCACGGACAGAAGGTATCGGTCCCCGCACAAGCGAAGGTGACTACCGCATGAACGGAAGGTAGCGGGACGGTCGGGCTACTTGGCCGCGCGGCGCGGCCGGATCAACGCGAGCTTGGTCATCATCGCGTTCATCCGCTTCATGGACTTCAGCGAGTTGTTGTAGTAGTTCCCGCCTGCGCCCACGTTGGTGCGCGGTGAGACGATCGCCTCCTGGCGGCAGAACTTGCGCAGACCGTCGGCACCGCCGAACCGCGCACCGATGCCGGAGGTCTTCCAGCCGCCCATCGGCGCGGTGGTGCACATCAGGTTGGAGATCACGTCGTTGATGTTGACTGCGCCGCAATCCAGTTGCACGGCAACGTCATTGGCGCGCTCAGCATCTTGGGAGAACACCGACGCACTCAGACCGTAGGGGCTGTCGTTGGCCAGGCGCACCGCCTCGGCGACGGTGGACACCTTCATGATCGGCAGCGTCGGGCCGAAGGTCTCCTCCGTCATGCATGCCATCGAGTGGTCGACGTCGACGAGCACCGTGGGTGGGTAGAAGCTGCCCGGGCCAGCGGGGCGCTCGCCGCCCGTGAGTGCCTTCGCGCCCTTGGCGATCGCGTCGGCCACGTGACGGTCGGTGACCGTCACCTGGCTGTCGTCGATCTGCGCGCCGAAGTCGAAGCCCTCGCCAGCGCCCATCTTGAGGTGCTTCACGTCGCGGACCACGGCGTCGACGAACTGGTCGTAGACGGGCTCGAGCACGTACACCCGCTCGACCGAGACGCACGTCTGGCCTGCGTTGAACATCGCGCCCCACACCGCCGCGTGGGCGGCAAGGTCGACGTCGGCATCCTCCAGCACGATCATCGGGTCCTTGCCGCCGAGCTCCAGGCTGATCGGGGTGAGCCGACGCGCGGCCCGCTCCATCACCTTGGCGCCGGTCGCGCTGGAGCCGGTGAACTGTATGTAGTCGGAGTTGTCGACGACGGCCTCGACGGCCTCGCGAGCGCCTTGAACGATCGCCATCACCTCGGGAGCGCCCGAGTCGATCCAGCCGCGTTGCAGCAGTTCGGCGGTCAGCGGGGTGCGCTCGGACGGTTTGAGCAGGATCGCGCAGCCGGCCGCCAGCGCGCCGATGCCGTCCATCAGCAGATTGGCGACGGGGTAGTTCCACGGCGCGATGATGCCGACGACGGACCGTGGCCGGTAGTGCACGGCGACCTTCTTGATCGACAGGATCGGCAGCGCCGCCGGTCGGGTCTCGGGCGCCAGCGCCTTCTCCATCGTCTTGATGTAGTACGAGGCGATCATGATCAGCATCGGCACCTCTTGCGCGGCGTCGGTCGCCGACTTGCCGGTCTCCTTGATCAACAGCGACTCGATCTCGTCGCGGTGCTCGCCCATCCACACGGCGTAGCGCGCCAGCACCTTGGCACGTCCCTTGGCGCCGCGCGCCTCCCACTCCCGCTGGGCGTGCCGTAGTCCGGCGGCGATGCGGGGCACGTCGGCAGGATCGGTCCAGCGCACCGTCCCCGCCACGGCGCCGGTGGCGGGACTGAGGATGGTGGCGGCGTCGGTGGCATCCACTTCGGGCGTTGCTGTCATAAGTCCATGCTAGCCGCTACTGTGACTCAGATCGCAGTCGGGTTGACACCTGTCAAGTCCGGCGGACCAAGCGCCCAGGCAGACCAACGAGGTACCGAGGAACACCGCGCCGACGGTGTCGGTGAAGTAGTGGTAGGTGAAGGCCTGGCCGAAGACCCCGAGCACCGCGACCACCGCTGCCGCCACAACGGACCACACCGCCACCCCGGCCGCCAATGCCGCCAGCCCAAGGACGACGACGGCGAGGGTCGTGTGCCCGCTGGGGTACGCGAGCACCCCGTCGCTCAGCCTGCCGAACAACCGCTTGCACAGCCGGGCCGCGACGACGGCGACGAGTGGTGCCACCGCAATCACCGCGGCGAGTCGCCACCGCCTGCGGAGCAGTGTGGCTGCCAACACGATCGCCCACACGACGAACACCACGCGCCCGTCGGTGAAGAACAGCAGCTTGCCGAGGAACGGGTGCACCTCGCCGGTGCGGGTGAACCAGTCGTCCAGGGGCGTCGAGCCCTTGCCGACGACGAGGCCGAGCGCGACCAGTGCCGCCAGCCCGACGAGCGGCCACCACCGGACCGCTGTCGTCACCGTCATTCAGCCTGCGATGCCTCGCACGTAGGCGGCCTGGCCCAGGTGCTGGGCGCAGTCGTCGATGATGCTGACCAGTCGCGCGCTCGCGGTGACCGGCGGGGTCCAGCGCTTGTCCACGATGCGGTCGAGTTCCTCCGGCGTCACCGAGGCGACGAACTCCAGCGTCAGCTTGTGCACGGCGTGGTAATAACCGGCCATCAGGTCCACCGGCGGTCGCACCTTGCCGACCTGCTCGGGGGTATGGCCGTAGCCGTGTGAGTCGCGCGGCAGGTCCAGGGCGAAGCGGTCGGCCCAGCCGTCCCGGAACCACACCTGCTCGACGCCGGCGATCTCGCAGAGCTGCGCATCCTGCACCCTGGCGCTGTGCCAGATCAGCCACGCGATGCTGTTGGCCTCCGGCGTGGGCCGCCACGAGGAGAGTTCGTCGGTCAGGCCGTCGGTGAGGTCGTCCACGTGCTCGATGAGCCTGGTGAACGAGTCGCGCAGCAGCTCGCGGACCGCTGCGGTGTCGGTGTCAGCCATGCCGAAGACGCTACCCGGCTCTAACCCTCCGGCTGCGCGCCGTGGAACACGGCCTCGACGTTGTTGCCGTCCGGATCTCTGACGAACGCACCGAAGTAGCCGGGGTGGTACTCGGGCCACAGCCGCGGCGCGTGCAGTGACTCAGCACCGATTTCGAGTGCGGCGTCATAGAAAGCCTTGACTCCGTCGGTGTCCGCGGCCTGGAAAGCCACGTGAATCTCGCGGTTGGGCCCCGCCGCGTCGCCGACGGTCATGTCGGCGATCCAGAAGTCGGGCTTGCCGTCCCTGCCGTAGCCAACGGCTACTTGAAAGTCCAGCTGCCTGCTGTAGCCC
>JAVRPF010000555.1:0-2998 GCA_032162385.1 Mycobacterium sp. | reverse complement strand
TGCATCGACCAACGCATCGGCCGCCAGATCCTCGGCCAGGCCGACGTCACCGACGGCGCGGGTCAGCGTCGCGACGATCTTCGCGGCCTCCATCCGCCACACCGCGTCGACGGTCTGACGCAGATCGGTGGTGGTCACCAGACCACCGTAGTGAGTGTGTCCCCGCGTTGAGATAGCGGTGGCGGCGACCGCACTTCCGTGCCGTGAGCGCTATCTCAACGTAGGCGACCTAGGCCTAACCAACACTGCGGCCGGCGCCCGCCCAGAACTGCGCGCGCACGGCCTTCTTGTCCGGCTTGCCCAAGGCGGTCACCGGCACCGAGTCGACGACGATCACCTGCTTGGGGGACTGCACCGATCCCTTGCGGTCCTTGACGGCGGCCTGGATCTCCGCGGTCATCGCCGCGACGGCCGCCTCGTCCGATGGGACATCGGGCCGCAGCACCACGACGGCGGTGACGGCTTCGCCCCACTTCTCGTCGGGCGTGCCGATCACGCACACCTGGGCCACCGAGCGATGTTCGGCGACAACGTCTTCCTCCTCGCGCGGGAACACGTTGAAGCCGCCAGTGACGATCATGTCCTTGGTGCGGTCGACGATGTACCAGAAGCCGTCCTTGTCCTCGCGGGCCAGGTCGCCGGTGTGCATCCAGCCGTCGCGGAACGTCTCGGCGGTCGCTTCGGGCAGTCTCCACTAGCCGCCGCACAACACCGGGCCGGACACGCAGATCTCGCCGACCTCGCCCGTCGGCACCGGGTTGCCGTCCTCGCCGAGCAGGGCGGTGCGGGCGAACAGCGTGGGCCGGCCGCAGGAGGTCAGCCGCCTCTCGTCGTGGTCGCCCTTGGCCAGGTAGGTGATCACCATCGGCGCCTCGGACTGCCCGTAGTACTGCGCGAAGATCGGGCCGAACCGGTCGATGGCTTCCCGCAGGCGCACCGGGTTCATGGCCGAGGCGCCGTAGTAGACGGTCTCCAACGAGGACAGGTCGCGGGTGTGCGAATCGGGGTGATCCATCAACGCGTAGATCATCGACGGCACCAGCATGGTCGCGGAGATCTTCTGCTCCTCGATCACGCGCAGCACCTCGGCGGGGTCGAACTTGGTCAGCACGATGAGCTCGCCGCCCTTCACTATGACCGGCGTGAAGAACGCTGCGCCCGCGTGCGACAGCGGCGTGCACATCAGGAACCGCGGATTCTCCGGCCACTCCCACTCGGCGAGCTGAACGGTCGTCATGGTGGTGATCGACTGCGTCGTGCCCATGACACCCTTGGGCCTGCCGGTGGTGCCGCCGGTGTACGTCATCCCGCCGATGTGGTCCGGAGGAAGGTCCGCGGCCACCAGCGGCTTGGGCTCGTACTTCGCGGCCTCGGCGGTGAGGTCGACGGCCGCGTGCCCTTCCAGTGCCTCGGGCACCGGGCCGATCGTCAGGATCTGCTTGAGCGACGGCACCTTCTCCAGCAGGCCGAGGGCCCGTTCGACGAACATCGGATTCGGATCGATGATCAACGACGTCACCTCGGCGTCGGAGAGCACGAAGGCGTGATCGTCCAGCGAGCCGAGGGGGTGTAGTGCCGTGCGCCGGTAGCCCTGCGTTTGGCTGGCCCCGATGATCATCAGCACCTCGGGCCGGTTCAGCGACAGCAAGCCCGAGATGCTTCCGGTGCCAGCGCCCAGAGCTTCGAACGCCTGAATGTACTGGCTGATGCGGTCGGCCAACTGCCCGCCGGTCAGGGTGGTGTCGCCGAGGAACAGCACCGGCTTGTCCTTGTGCCGCTTCAGTGCGGTGACGGTGATGTGACCGGAGTGAATGGGATGGCGCAGCAGCTCGTCGCTCATACGGACACACTAGAACGTGTTGCAGAAATGCTGGAAGCGATCCCCACCTATTGCGCCGGGGTGGGATGTCAGCGCGCGAACTTGTCCGCGTCCGCTCGCGCCTGGGCCGCGATCTTCTCGGCCAGCTCCGCCCTCCACTGGATCTCCTTCTGGACCCACGGGTTGTCCAGCGGGAACTCCTCGGTGTCCGAGACCCGGCGCACCTCGAGCTTCACGCCCTGCCCCAGCGGCACCTTGCGGGCCCACTGCTTGGCCTCTTCCTTCGACGACACGTCGAGGATCCAGAAGCCGTTGAACAGCTCCTTGGCCTCGGTGTACGGCCCATCGGTGACGACGGGCGGATCGGCGTTGAAGTCGACGACGAAGCCTTCGTCGGGACCGGTCAGGCCTTCGCCGGCCAGCAGCACGCCGGCCTTGATGAGCTCCTCGTTGAAGCGGCCCATCGACGCGATGATCTCGTCGAAGTCGATCTCCTGCTCGGCCATCAGTGCCTCGGCCTCGGGGGAAACCCGCATGATCAGCATGTAACGCGCCATTTTTCTGTCTCCTTCTGGTGGGTGGAAGGGGCACCTGCATTCTTGTTGAAGTGCCCCTCACACAGACGTCGAATGGCAACCCCCTGAAATCGACACGGTTAGCGAAGAACTTCTGAAGAATTTGCTCCATCCCCTTGAAAGGACGTGCTGATGCCAGCTGACCTGGTCGTATACGGAACCGTGTTGACGGTCGACGAGGCCCTGCCCACCGCCGAGGCGGTTGCGATCACCGACGGGCGCATCGTGGCGGTCGGGGCGCGGGCCGACGTCGCAGACCTCGTCGGCCCCGACACCGAGGTCGTCGAGCTGGCCGATGGATGCGTCATGCCTGGTTTCGTCGAGGCGCACGGGCACCCGTTGATGGAGGCCATCGTGCTGTCCGATCGGCTCGTCGACATCCGGCCGGTCACGATGCGCAACCCCGACGACGTGCTGGCCGCGATCCGCAACGAGGTCGCCGTCCGCGGCGCAACGGGGGCCTACCTCAACGGGTGGGACCCACTGCTCCAGGCGGGGTTGCCCCAGCCGACGCTGGCGTGGCTGGACGGCCTGGCGCCTGAGACGCCGTTGGTGATCATTCACAATTCCGGGCACCTGGCGTACTTCAACTCCGCGACGGCGC
>JAVRPF010000554.1:0-2639 GCA_032162385.1 Mycobacterium sp. | reverse complement strand
CGGGTCGACAAACTGGTTCTGTTCGCCAGCCACGCCGGCAAGGTAACCGGCAGCTCCGACTTCCCATGCGGCTACGAGGTCGAGCCGAGGATCCGGTGGCTCGAGCAAATCATCGAGACACGTTGGGCTCAGGCGATTCGCTGGAACATCTCGCTCCATCGTTGTGGCGGCACCGCCAGGCCGACCGGGCCAGGGCCGGGATGGCCCGCTTCGAGCGCATGGCGGCCACCCCGGGTGCTGCGCTAGCGCACTTCCGATCCAACCTCAGCAATGACGCCAGGTCGGTGATGCCCCTCATCCCGGCCCCGACGCTCGTCTTGCATCGCTCTCGCGACCGATTCGTCCCGCTCTGCAACGGCGAGTACCTCGCGGCCGCGATCCCCGACGCCCGTCTCGTCGTGGTCGATGGCGACGACCATCTGCCGTACGTCGGTGACGTGGCGGCCGTCGTGCGGGAGGTCGAGCAGTTCCTCGTTGGCACCAGATGGCACGCCGACGGCCTGCGCCGTCGCGCTGTCGCCGCCGCTGACCCGATAACCCTGCTCACCGCAGCCGAGTTGCGCATCGCCGAATGCGTCGCGCAGGGCATGGCCAACCCCGCGATCGCGGAAGCCCTCCACCTCTCGCGGCATACCGTGGAGTCGCATCTGAAGCGGATCTACAACAAGCTCGGTGTGACCCGTGTCCAGCTCGCCGGCATCATTGCCGCTGGCGCCAACCGCTGACGAGGTTGGCCGAGTTCGGGGATGCGGCCCGATGTCCAGCCAACGAATACTCGCTCCATGAGCATCGACCACAACCTGCCCGTGGAGGGCTATCTGCTACTCGAGTGCGACGGCGGCGAGCGCCTGAAGTTCCTCGGCGAGAGCAATATGCGGCTCAAGATCGACGGTGACGACACCAACGGCGCGCTGTCGTTCTACGAGTACGTCTCGCAGCCCGGCGTCACCGGCCCGCCTCAGCACGTCCACCACGGCCACGACGAGACCTTCTACGTGGTTGAGGGCACCTATGAGTTCACCTTCGGCACCGAGCAAATCACCGCTCAGCCCGGTGAATTCCTTTATGTGCCGCGGGGCCGACCCCACACCTTCCGCAATGCCGGCCAAGACCAGGGCCGCATCGTCGGAACATTCGCGCCCGCCCGCTTCGCCGAATACTTCCGCGAACTCGCCGAGATCATCGAACGCACCGGGGCCCCGCCTCCCCGAGACGAATGGGCTGAGCTCTACGGCCGCTACGACACCACCTTCCTCGACCCGGCGTAACGGTTCGCGGGACGATGACTTCATGCGCGCGGCGGTCTTCGAGGAGTTCGGTGGTTCGGTGGACGTCCGGACGGTCACCGATCCGGCGCCATCGTCCGGGGGCGTGGTTGTCGAGGTCCACGCCACCGGTCTCTGTCGCAGTGACTGGCACGCATGGGCAGGCCATGACGACGGAGTAGCACTCCCGCACGTCCCCGGTCACGAGCTGGTCGGCGTGATCGTCGCGGTGGGCACCGAAGTGCGACGGTGGATGGTCGGCGACCGGGTGACCACGCCGTTCGTATCCGGCTGCGGGCGGTGCCAGTGGTGCCAGGACGGTCAGGCACAGGTGTGTCCCGACCAGACCCAGCCCGGTTTCACGCACTGGGGCTCCTTCGCCGAGTACGTGGCCCTGCACGCTGCCGACGCCAACCTGGTCGCGGTGGCCGACGTCGTTTCCGACGCCGCGGCGGCGGGACTGGGCTGCCGGTTCGCCACCGCCTACCGGGCACTGAATGCGCGAGCCGGCATCAGGCGCGGCGAGTGGGTGACGGTGGTCGGGGTTGGCGGCGTGGGGCTCAGCGCCGTGCAGATCGCCGTGGCCGCCGGAGCCAGGGTGGTCGCGGTCGATCGCACCCCGGCAGCGCTTGCCCTGGCGAGGAACTTGGGTGCCGAGCACACGGTGCTCGCCGATGGGGGCGAGCGAAGCGACGGAAGGAAGCAGGGGGGCGAGCGAAGCGACGGGGGAATACAGGGTCTCGACGTCGCCGCCCAGGTGCATGACCTCACTGGCGGGGGCAGCCACGTCGCGGTCGATGCGGTCGGTACCCCGGCCACCTGTGCGGACGCCATCCACAGTCTGCGGCGGCGTGGACGCCACGTGCAGGTGGGACTGCTGCCCAGCGTCGGCGGGCACCCTGCAGTGCCGATGGACCGGGTGATCGCCTGGGAACTGGACGTTCTCGGCAGTCACGGCATGGCCAGCGTGGACTATCCCGACATGTTGCGTCTGGTCGAAGCCGGCACGTTGCGCCCGCAGGCGCTGGTAGAGCGCACCGTCGGGCTGGCCGAAGGCGCCCGTCTACTCCCGTCGGTCGACACTGCCTCTCCTGTCGGCGTCACCCTCATCGACCCGCGGCTGCCCTAAGTGGCTGCCATCGAACCTTGGCTGTCGCCCAGTGTCGACGAGTTAGCTGCCCATCTCTACCGCCCAGCCGGTACAGCTCAGTACGTGCACCCCGTGGAGATATTTGAGGCCGCATCACCGTGTGTGACGACATTTCTGTCATTTCGCTAGACATCGCACGCCGACAGGTTGGTACGGGGACCCCAAGATTCATTTGAGCCCCCTGTTTCCCTTCGGGTGACGCCTCGCAGGCGTGAAAATGGGGT
>JAVRPF010000553.1:0-2703 GCA_032162385.1 Mycobacterium sp. | reverse complement strand
ATCACCGACGAGGATCAACGTCGCACTCATCGCGGCCCCGAGATCACCGACCGCCTTGCCAAGGAACTCGTTCAATTTGTCTTCGTCGACAGACATGGTGCTGCTCATCTCACTAGTCGGGTCTCGTAACCCCCATGGTGATGGCTATGTCAGGCAGTCGTTGGGCATTGACCCGATCAGTGCTTATTCGTCTAAATCAGGATCGTTAGCGAAGCTCAGGGATGGGCGGGCGCAGTGAGTGGTCCAAGTAGTCCATAAGGCGTCCCGTCCCGGTTGGCCCGCATCGCCCCGGTCAGCCGCGAGAATGGTGCTCAACTACATCGCGCAAACCTCACTGGGCCTGCCCCGCTCGTACTGAGGAAATCGCCACCGCACATGTGCTACGGCGCCGTCAGCACGATCACCCTGGTCGAACTGGCGTACGGGCTGCACACCGGTGATCCCCTGATCGACGCGTCGCGCAAGCAGCGCTACCACTGGATTCTGGCGACCTTCGATCCGATTCCGTTCGCCGTTCCGGCGGCACGTGTCTGCGGCGCCCTGTGCGCTCAGGTCCGCGCCAACGGCCGCGATCCGAAGCCGCGCCGGTTCGACCTGCTGATCGCCTCGGTGGCAGTCAGCCTCGGCGTCCCGCTCATCACGCGCAACCACGACGATTTCCGGGGCATCCACGACGCACTCAACATCATTGCCGTCTAACTCAGCCCTGCTCGGCGATCTCCGCCAGCCTGTCGACGGAGGCCTGCAACCGGTCGGTGGTGGTAGCGCGGGCGCGCTCCATCCGCTTCTCGTCGGTGAGCCGGGACCAGTCATAGGTGTGAGTCACCTGCGTGTGCGCGTCGTCCACCGCCTCGAGTTCCCAACGCCACAGGTGGCCGGGCGGTGTCCCGCCGGGTTCGGAGGGCCGCCACGCGATGAGCCGCCTTTCGTCGAACTCGACGACGTGGTTCTCCCGGACCGCGCCCGTCGTGAGCGACATCGTGAACACCGCACCCAAACCTCGCACGCGCTGACCGTCCTGCGCCTCGGCGAGGTTGTCGTTGCCGTCCCACCGCGGCTGCTGCGCCGGATCGGCGATCAGTTCGAAGATCACCTCTGCCGGGGCCGCGACGTACCGGCTCACACTGACCACCCTGCTCCCGTCGGACATCAGCTCATTGAACCCGACCCATTGACACTCCCACGCTGACATGTCACAGTAGGAATATCTAACTAGGCAGCGTCAAGATCGGAGTCCGACATGACCAACCTCGCCCAGACATCGACAGGCGTCCGCGCCGGTGACCGCGATCGGGAGAACACCGCGAACCTTCTCGGCCAGGCGCTCGCCCAGGGCTACCTCGACATGCCCGAGTACGAACGCCGGGTGCAGACCGCGTTCGCCACGAACAGCACCGCTGAACTGCGCCAACTCCTCGCCGACCTGCCGCTGGCGCACCTACTCCGCAGCGACCCGCGCAGGCGCGCCGCCCGCCAGCGGGCCGCCCGGATGTCGGTGCGCCTCCACCTCGCCGGATATCTGACGATGGTCGTCATCGTGCTGACCGTGTGGCTGACCGTCGCCCTGTCGGCGGGCGCCTGGTACTTCTGGCCGATCTGGCCGATCCTCGGCGCAGGCATCGGCGTGCTCGGCCACGCGATCCCGATCAAACTCGCGATGCGGGGCTAGCCGTCACGCACCACCGATCGACGGCGGCGCGGATGGTCTCCTCACCGGGCACCGTGTCGGACGCCCAGGCGACATACCCGTCCGGGCGAACCAAGATCGCGGCGGGCAGACTCGGGTCGCCGTGCACAGCACACGCAACGCCCGGCAGCTCGACATCGACCGCGGCATCGTTGGAGGCATTGGTGAGCAACACGAAGCGACCCGTGCGCAGCAGCTCGAAGAGGCGCTGACGGCCGCAGTCGACGTCGGGCATCCGCCGTCCGACGAGCCTGTGGGCCCCCCGCGGCCGGGAGTATCGGATACCGATGCCGCTGAGCAGACCGCCAATGAGCCGACGGCCAGGGGGAAGGGCCAAGATGGCGGTGACGGCGACTCGGCGGAAGACTCTGCGAAGTGCGCTGCGTCCGAGCACCAGCGTGTTGAACGCGTCGGTCAACCGCAGCACCCGCGTGCCGACGGGGTGCCGCTCGGCCTGATAGCTGTTGAGTAGACCCGCCGGAGCCGTCCCACGGACGGCCTCGGCCAGCTTCCAACCGAGGTTCATCGCATCACCGATGCCGGTGTTCATGCCCTGGCCGCCGAGCGGTGAATGCACGTGGGCGGCGTCGCCCGCGATGAACACCCGCCCGACCCGGTACCGGCGAGCCTGCCGACGCTCACTGAGAAACCGTGAACTCCAACGCATCTCGTTTACACCCAAGTCCGTCCCTGCGATGCGCACCATCGCGTCCCTCATCTCGGATTCGGTGACCGGCTCGTCGAGCGGCGCCTGCTCGCGCAGGCGGTCCCACACGATGAGGCGGAACCACCCATCACCGAAGGGCACGACCAGCACCACGCCCTCGACGCTGTTCCTGGCGAACAGCCCTTCTTCGGGCGGGTGCGGGATCCTGACGTCGGCAAGCAGGATGTGGGTCTCGTACTGCTTGCCGACGAAGTCGACGCCGACGAGTCGGCGCACGGCGCTGTGCGCGCCATCGCAACCCACGACGTACTGCGTGCGCAACGCGGTGCCGTCGCCGAGGTCGACGGTT